>DATNLB010000357.1:0-17200 GCA_035603095.1 Candidatus Acidiferrales bacterium | reverse complement strand
AACGTCCAGTTTCGCCGCTGCCGCCGCAAGCTCTCCGTAACCCAGATTTTTTCCAGACGCTTTGTGCACCACCGTATGCAAATTCGTGGAGCATTCTGTTGGCGGCACGCCCCACTGCGCCGCCGCCGCCCTTACCAGCATCAGCCGCGCGGTTGCGCCAGACTCCCGCAAAACGTCGAAGAAACTCCGCACGGAATGCGATCCATCCGTATCCTGATCGCCGTATTTTTCGTCACCGGTTGCCTGCACAATCTTGACGCGCGCCCAATCCGCATCCAGTTCATCCGCCACGATGCGCGGCAGCGCCGTCCGGCTTCCGCTTCCCATCTCCGAGCGGTGCGCGATGATGTAGGCGGTTCCATCCGTATCGATCGCCAGGTACACATTAGGCCGCAACGGCGCTTTGGTCATAGCATCCGAGGGGCCGGCGTTTGCAGATGCAGCAAACATCTGCTCCGGCATCAGGCGAACGCTCAGAACAAACGCTCCCGCTCCGAGCAAGCCTTTGAGGAAGCCGCGCCGGCCGGTCAGGATGTCGCGATCGCGATTGGAAATATTGTCGATATGAATCATGCGCCCTCGCTCCGCTACTGGACGAAAATAGTTGCAAAACCGTGTAATGCAATGCTCCATCCTACCGCCAATCCGTTTTCTTGCAAGTCCGGCGGCCGCAAAGCATGCCGTGCCGATGGCCCGGGAGTTAAGTGATTCCGCCCACCAGAAAAATGCTGCGTTGCGAATTTCGGCCGGACAGTACAATCTGAAGCACGGTAGCACAGCAAATCATGTCCCCAGACTTCATGAAGCGCGCCATCGCGCTGGCGCTGGAAAATGTCCGCTCGGGAAGCGGCGGCCCGTTCGCTGCCGTGATTGTCAAAGAAGGCCGCATCATCGCCGAAGGCACGAACCGAGTCACTCTTACCAACGATCCAACCGCGCATGCGGAAATCGTGGCCATTCGCGAAGCCTGCCACGTTCTCGCTGATTTTCAACTCCGCGGCTGCGATCTTTATACGACGTGCGAGCCTTGTCCCATGTGCCTTGGCGCGATTTACTGGGCGCGCCCCGCGCGAATTTTCTATGCCGCAACCGCCGCCGATGCCGCAGGCGCCGGATTCGACGATGCCTTCATCTATGACGAGCTGAAGATCGCACCCGCCGGGCGGCGCATTCCGATGACGCAGCTTCTCCGCGACGATTCCCTCGCTATTTTTTCGGCCTGGAAGCAACAGGCAAACAAGACGCCCTACTGACGTAAATTCCTGCTTTTCCAGCCTTACCCGCGATTCACGAGTGCTTACGATTCCGGCCAGGTGCCCAGCGCACGCCGCAAATCGATCAGCTGTCCCAGGTGATAGGAGTTGTGATCGGCCAGCACGAGCGCCTCGCGCAGAATCGTCTGGCCGTCCCCGTGGGGAATCGCCGCGCACAAATCGGTTTTCGGGTTTTTCACCAGCTTGATCATTTCCTGGAGATCGCGCTGGAACGCTTGCACGCTCTCTTCCCACGCAGCCTCATTCGGCGGCACGGGCGTCTTCGGCCAGTAGCCTTCGGGAAATCCGGGCGAGACGTGCTTGGGGTTGCGGCTGAATTCCAGAATGTCCCGCTGCGCGATCCTCACGTGCTCCATTAATTGCCATACCGTATGCCGCAAGCCTTCGACGAATGCTCCTCGCTTCGCTTCGGGAAAGCCATCGATGGCGTCCATGAAGTGTACGTGCGCCCCGCCGCCCTTCAAGAGAGAGACGAGGTGTTCGCGCAACGCCTGGTCGGGATTTCCCGCTTTGCTTTTCTTTTTCGTGACCCGCTTGTTTTTTTTCTTCACGAGAGTTTCCTATTTCTCCCTAGAGAAGCAGCTGCCGCGGCGAGTCCGGAACCGAATACTGCGTCGTTTTCACGAAACCCGCATTCCCGGACATCTTCTCATATTGCAAGAAGGTGAAGGCATCGCCCGAGTCCGTTCCGGCCAGCAGGAAGCCTCCATGCTGATATTTTGATAGCGCAGATTATACACGCGGAGCCTCTTGAAACGTTTCTGTCTTCGAGCAAACCGATTGCCCGAAAACTGCTCCGCTGGCATACTCTCTTTTCCCCGGAACAGCCAAGAGGCAATCGATGAAACGTGAATATCACCGCTGGTACTCTCACCGGCTCGGCATGGAGCTGGGCGTCGCCGTCTTCGGCCACTGGGGACCGCCGCTCCTGGGTTTCCCGACCAGCGCCGGCGATGAGTGGGAGCTCGAGGGCCAAAGCATGGTCGGCGCGCTTGCGGATTTCATCGACGCCGGAAGAATCAAATTCTTCACCGTGAATTCGATCAATGGGCAAAGTTTTTACAACAAGGGCGCGCACCCGTTTCACCGCAGCTACGTCCAGGCCGTTTTTGATTCCTACCTGCGCGAAGAGGTGGTGCCCTTCATCTGGAACAATTGCCAGTCGCAGGGCATTGCGATCTCAACGATGGGCGCGTCTTTCGGCGCGTACCACGCCGCGAACAGCCTCTTCAAGCATCCCGACGTCATCAAGCGCTGCTTCGCGATGTCCGGGGTCTACGATGTGCGGAACTTCATGGACGGCATGTACGACGACAATTTTTATTTCAACAATCCCGTCGATTACCTCTCGAACGCCAGCGATCCCTGGTTCTATCAACAAATCGCCAGTTGCGACATTCACATCAGCACCGGTACGGGCGCCTGGGAGAACAGCGGGCCCACTTACCGCCTCTCTGAAGTTCTGTCCAGCAAGGGGATCCGCCACTCGCTCGACAACTGGGGACCGCAGGGCGGCCATGACTGGCCGTACTGGAAGCACCAAATGCGCGAATATATTAGCCAACTCTTTTAGGTTCAATCAAAGCATCTTGAATGTACGGTGCCCGTCAGGTCTTACTCCGCGAAACTTTGATAGTCTGATTCCTTGAAAATCATCCATCACATCAGCATGTCTTATGGTCCAGTCAGGAAGGCTTTCCAGGACGCAGGCGTCGAACGGTGGATACATGACAGAAAAAAGTACAAGCATGTGACAGGATTTTTTCCAGGCCCTCAGGCCACGGATTTTCCATTCTTCAAGTCCGTTCAATATTTTGGCAGTGGCAGAGTGCGACAAGGGCGGTCTTACTGTCGAATGCTCTCTACCGCAGGATCACAGAAGCCGCTCTGAAATGTGAAACCGGCTAATTCTCGCGCTTGCTTCTTAGTCTGAATCCAGGATGGAACCTACGATTCCTCCCACAACGCTGCCTTGGGTGGTTCTACCGGCCTGCTCAGTGGGCATGTACTCCATGAGTTTGTGGGCTAGTTTGGCGATCGGCAGGGTCTGCAGCCAAACGCGGCCCGGTCCCCGCAGGACGGCCAGAAAAATTCCGTCGCCACCAAAGATCAAGTTCTTGATTCCAGGAACCGTGGTGATTTCAAAATTCACGCTGGACTGGAAGGCGCCGACGTGCCCGGGATGAACGCGAAGCGTCTCGCCAGGCTTCAAGTCCTTGACAATCAGTTCTCCGGACAACTCGATCCAGGCCGTTCCCTGGCCGCTGACACGCTGCAACACGAAGCCGCTTCCTCCAAAGATTCCCGCGCCCAGGGATTGCTGGAAACCGACGCCAATCTGGACATTCGGCATGGAACACAGAAAGCCGTGGCGGTGAATCATGTATTCGCGGCCGGCGCCGACCTCGACGGGAACGATATGCCCGGGAAGTTTTGTGGCGAAGGCCAGTTCACCCGGGGCGCCCACGGCGCGATATTCGGTCATGAAAAGTGTTCCCCCGCCCACAACGCGCTTGAGCGCGCCCAGAATGCCGCCACCACCGCCCAATTGGGTGTGCGTGGTCATCTGAATCGAGCTGCCCATCCAGGAAAGCTCGCCGGCCTCCGAAATGATGGAATCATTGGGGTCAAGGACAAACTCAAGGACCGGCATGGTGGTGCCGACAATCTGATTGCGCATGGCAGACTCCTTGCAAGGAAATCCTGGTTTGTTTGAAAGAACAGTGCCGTGCCCAGGTCTTGGGGTGGCAATGAAATAGTCTCCATAAGGATACATGGGATGAGACTCAGGGGGAACGATTCGATGCGGGGGTAAATTATGCCAGGCCGAGGTGCGCGAGCTGGTAGTGGCCTTTTTCGATGACCTGGTCGTCGTCGATCCAGACGTCGCACTTGCGGGTGAGGACGTCGACGTGGGTTTTAGATTTCCAGTCGGCGTGGGTCTGGCTGCCGTAGGGATCGCCAAAGGCGATGTGGACACCGGGGAATTTTTCATCCTGTAGCAGAACGCCGATCATCTCGGATAGACCCAGGTTGGTGCCGAAAGCGAGTTCGCCGACCCGGTCGCTGTTTTCGTCGGTGTGGCAGTAGTCCCAGAATTCCTGCTCCAAATCCTTGCGGGCACAAGTGACGCCGACGAGCCGCGCGCCTTTGATCTCCAACGTCAGCGGCGTGGCCTGCAAGTCGCCGTATTTTCCGTTGAAGTGGTCGCCGGCGGTGGCGTCGCAGACGAAGGAGCCGTCCACCGTCGCGGGAGTGGTGAAAACCTCGCCGGCCGGAAGGTTCGACCAGTAACGCGGGCTGATGAGCCCGCTGGTCTTCACCCAGTCGAGGCCGCGGTCGAAATGCGCAGCGATCTTGGTGCCCGCTTCGGACTTTACGGTGAGAGTTTCGGCGTGAAGCATGCGCTCACGCAAGCTGTCGCTGAGGCGGTCCACCATGAGGTAGTCCGCGCGCATGCCCTGCTGCATGATCTCTGGCGTCACGCCAATCATGTGCGCGTAACGAATCTGCCGGCGCTCGACCACTCTTACGATGGCCATGCGCGCACCCAGTTCGCCTGGCTGCGGCGTCATGCACATCACGCCGACATCCGCGGTTTCCAAAGCCTCCAGCACATCCGCGGGCGCAGCCTTCATCGGGCGGGGCCCAAACTCTTCCAGAAGCAATCCGGTATAAGGGGCATGCCGGTCGTCCAGCGCCGCGGCAATGCTCGCAGCCACGGCGCGGCTGGCTTCATCGGCAATCAGCGCTACGTGTTCGCCGGGGCGCACACCAAGGCATGTCTCCACGGCGTTGCGCGCGCCGGGCATCAATTCCGGTTGCGGGGTACCAAACTTCATCTAATTAATTCTACTTGATTTGCGCAGATTTTCTAGCACAAGCGTTCCGGTGAGTCTTCTTAACAACTGGCCATTCGGCCTGGCGAAGTTCTTCCACGAAGTGCAAGCGCGAGTTAGCCTCAGGCCGTGATTCTTCCCGATTCATTGGCCGCCGAGCTCCGCGGGGAGACGCGAAACGCCGGAACCTGGCCGCCGCCGCTGGTCACATTGGCGAGGCCAGTGGCGCTGAGGCGAGTGAGAAAGCCACAAAGTTTTCCGCGGAACAAGTACGGGGCGAAATCCACCAGCATGTCGCGGTAATCCACTTTGCCGACCTGAGCCATGTAAGGGAAGATTTCGCGCCGGATGGGGATGCGTTCCTGGGCGATCCACACGCCGTTCTTCGCCAAAAGGGCAAGCTCGATCGCCGCGTCCCAGGCGGCCTCACTGGTTTCCCAGCCGAGGGTCACGCCGGAGCCGCCATATTCATCGCTGGGCTTAAGGACCATATTTTCGCGCTGTTTGCGAATGAAGGCGAGCAATTCGATGGGCTGGCCGTAGTGCGTTGTCTTGACGTCCGCGACAACGCGCGTCCAAGGAACATGCTTTCGAATCAGTTCGCGCTCGCTGTGGGAAAAGAGCGCGTCATTTTGTTCGCCGGTCAGCACGGCGAAAAAGGCCTTCACATGCGGAATCTTGCAGCGGAAGTTATTCGCCACGCACACGGCGTTCGCGGAGTAGGCTTTGACCAGCGCCGAACACTCGGCAGGCTTGGCCACGATGTCGTTGATGAGCACGCGACGGTAAACCAGATCGATCTTCTTGTCCTGAGCGGTGAGCGATTTCCCATCCCACTCGAGCTCGCGCGGATCGGCGATGAGTGTCGGGATGCCCATTCTCTCGAAACGTTTCTGCAGGATTTCGAACTCGCTAACGGTTGGCACGTCTTTCCAGTCCACAATAGCAATCTGCGGCTTCTTGGACGATCCTCCCCAGTCCAGGTAGTTCATCACCAGAGCATCGAGGAGCTTGGCGCTGAGAGGGTAACTGTGAACTTCATACATCTGCGCAAATTTATCCATCACCGGGAGTTCGCGGAAGATTTCGGCAAGCGCTTCCGCGTAGCCCGCACCCGCGGGCGATTCGCCGTTGTATTCCGCAAACTTCAGCGAGTCCGGAAGCAAAAACGCATCCAGCCGGGAGGCGGTGCATGCCCGTCCATATCCCGCGGGAATCCGGGCGAGACGTTCCTCTTCCTCCCGCAGGTGCAATTGTCGAAAGAGATGATTGTCGTCGAGCGCGGCGCTGGTGATGCGCTCGCCGAGATCCGCGATAGTTTCCGCGACGGTTCTCACGCGCTCCTCGTCTTCGGGAGAAAGGAAAAACGGACGCAGGAAAGGACAGTGGACGCGGTCGCCAAAGGTAAGCCGCGCTTTGCGCATGCGCTTGAACAGTTCCTCCGGTAGCGCGGGCACACGCAGAAGCGTGGCTTTCAAAATAGCGTGCCACTCCTCTGCGGGGGAAGGCGGAAAAACCGAAGGTGTTGCAGCGCTGGTCATTTCATCACGATCCCTGCGCGGACCCTGCAGCCGGGGCGGCCGCTGACCGCTGTCCGGCGGAGGCGCTCTTTGGCGCTCCCGTGAATCCCGCGGCTGCTCCGATGCCCAGCATCTCTTCCCAGCGTGGCCAGGGGTTCGAAGCTTTGCCGTGCAGCGCGCGGTCGATCACCAGGCGCGCCATTTTGTCCACCACGTGCTCGAAATAGAATTCCGTGATGCGATCGCGTTCGAAATCCGGCGCGGGATTCAGGAAGTCGATGGCGTAGGGCACGCCGTCTTTGACGGCGAACTCGATGGTGTTCATTTCGTAGCCCAGCGCCTGGTTGATGGTCTGCGCATCTTTCACCACACGCGCGCCGAGCTCCGGCGTAAGGTATTGGTGGTCGACCAGGTATTTGCGCTCCTTGGGATCATAGTGAACGGGGACAATGTCCGTCTTGCCGAAAGTGAAACAGCGCACGTACTGAGTGAAATCGATGAATTCCTGAAGGGTCATGCAGTACGGCGAAGTCTTGTCGTACGCCGCGAGGAGTTCCTCTTTGTTGTTCACTTTGTAGACGTGCTTCCAGCCTCCACCCGAAAAGGGCTTCAAGATAGCGGGCCGCCCCACGTAATCGAGCAGCCCGTCCCAGTCCACGGGATATTCCAGATTGCGGAGCGATTCGGCCGTGATATCCACGTCGCTGGGATATCCCTTCTGCGGGAGGAGTACGGTCTTGGGGATGGCGAGTCCCAGCTTTGCGGCCGCGGAATAGTTGAAATACTTGTCGTCGGCGGTCCACCAAAACGGATTGTTGATGACGTACGTTCCTTGAAGGACGGCGTGCTTCAGGTAACCGCGGTAATACTCGACTTCATGCGAGATGCGGTCGACGATGACGCTGTATCGTGCGGGCTCGCCCATTCGCGTGCCGCCCAGCTTCACAAATTCCGCGGTCACTCCATCCCTCGCGCCGAGCTTCTTGACGCGCTCGATAAAAGCCGGGGGAAAGCTGTATTCCCGCCCGCAGAGAAGGCCAACTGTTTTCATTTTCGTGCTCCTGTCAGGATCCTGTGGAACTGCTTCGCTTGCGATCGCCGTCAATTCACAGCGCGTGCTGAAGAAGTGCGCGGCTCAGTGACGCGTCCGCGCGTTTCGGCAACCAGGTGCCGGACCACCGCTTTCAAGTCGCCCGTTTCCTGGTAGACGCGCAACTGCCGGTCCGCGCTGGTGCCCTCGTTCATGATCGTGTGAACGTACTCGACCGCGCTGCGGCTGCCGAGGTCATCAACGACGTCATCCACCAATTCCAGCAATTCCGGAACCAGCAGGCGCATGGGCACTTCGGTTTCCTTACCAAAGTCGATCAGCTTCCCTTCAATTCCATACCGCGCCGCGCGCCACTTGTTCTCTTCGATGAGCGCGCGTCCGTACAGCCGCCAGGTCATGTTGCGCTGGTTGAGGCGGTGCAGCTTGACGATGATTGCCTGCGTGAGCGCGGCGATGGCCACGGCCTCTTCGACTCTCGTCGAGACGTCGAACATGCGGAATTCCAATGTGCCGAACATAGGATGCGGGCGCACGTCCCACCAAATCTTTTTGCCGTTGTCGATACAATTCAGCTTCACGAGAAGATTCACGAAATTTTCGTACGCGCTCCACGATTCGAATTGCTCCGGCACGCCGGTCCGCGGGAACCTGCGAAACACCGTCGTGCGGAAGGACTTCAATCCCGTGTTCCTTCCCATCCAGAATGGCGAACTGGTCGAAAGCGCCAGCAAATGCGGCAGGAAGTAGCGCACCCCGTTCATCATGTCGATGGTCGTCTGCTTGTCCGGCATGGCCACGTGAACGTGCATGCCGAAGATGAGCAGCGACCGCGCCAGTTGACCCATCTCTTCGACGATGTGTTGATAGCGTTCCCCGGGAGAGATGACCTGGTCGATCCAGCTCGAAAACGGGTGCGTGCCTGCCGCGGCAACCTGGAGTCCCGCGCGTTCCGCTGCGGCCACGAGCTCGCCGCGCGTGCGATGCATTTCGATGCGCAGCTCGCTGACGTTTTCGCAGATGCGCGTGCCGGTTTCGACGATGGACTGGTGCAACTCGTGCTTGACCTGCTCCGCGATGTCCGGGGAGGCTGCGGAGACGAGCTGGCTGACGTGCGAACGCAGCTCGCACGTCGCGGGATCAATGATCTGGAATTCTTCTTCAACGCCGATGGTGAAGCGGTGAGCCATGGAGTGGCCCTCCGGGTCGCTTGGTGTCGCTGGGGACTTTGAGCCCCGTATCATACCGCGGCGGGGCGAAAATTACACCCCTGCGGCGTACATGAAAGCACGCAAATGGTTTGAAACAAAAAAGGACAGACACGAACGTCTGTCCCACCGGAGTCAGATTGGGCAGGGCCTTTCCTTACTTCACCTCTGGCCTGAAACTCTTGGGTTCTAGGCCGCTCCCATGGCCCTGCGTTGCTGGAAGCATTCTCGGCAGAACACCGGCCGCCCCTGTGTTGGCCGGAAGGGAACCGTCGTCTCTTTCCCGCATTGCGAGCAGTTCGTCTTCGTTTCCGAGCGCATCGGCGAGGCGTGTCCTCCCCCTCCTCCTCCGCCGCCCTCGGCCCGCTTTGCTTTGCAGTTCTTGCAGCGCTTCGGTTCGTTTTTGAAGCCCTTGTCGGCAAAAAACATCTGCTCGCCGGCGGTGAAGACGAACTCGGCACTACACTCCGAACACTTCAGCACTCGATCGTGATATTCCATGAGCCGCTCTCCCCTGGCCCCGCGCCGGGCAGGAGCTTGGGCGGACTTTGTACCTGAGAGCCTAGATGCTTGAGGAGACCAGTATCCGGGGACGCCGGGCGCGGATCCCTTGGGCCTGCGGGCACGAAGCTGAAACACGAACCCAAAACTTCCCTGCTTTTCGGGGCCTGATTCTCGGAAGTGCGGCGCCGAGCCGCGAGGAAAACGGAAGGGCGACTCCGACCGGGTCGGAGCCGCCCCCTCAATTAATCCGCTTCCCGCCGCTGCTTCTTGCGCAGTCGCTTCCGCGAAAGCGCTTCTTTTGCCCGGCGCTTCTCGCCGGGTTTCATGTAGAAGCTATGCTTCTTGATTTCCTTGATGATGTCTTCCTGCTGCACCTTGCGCTTGAAACGCCGCAGGGCATTTTCCAGGGATTCACTCTCTTGGATAATGACTTCAGCCACTTTTTTATTTCACCCCCAATCCGGTTCGGATTGGTTTCTTGCGGCGCCTCTCGCCGGCCAACCTGCGGCCGGCTGTATGCTGCTGCGGGCGCCGCCCCTGGTACTGATTATCGCATGTATTGTCTGCTTCGCAGGTGCACCCAGAAAGGTAGCTGGCTTCTTCTAATCAATTCCTGCCATACAAGTCAAGGAATCTTTGCATTTTCTAACCGCCTGCCGTGGTACTGAACCCACCTAATAGCCATCTGTGTACTCCATTGACGTAGGAATAAACTAGAGGCACATCCGGCAAATTTGGACCGGCTGCTCCTCCCGGAGCCTTTTTCGCCTGCCGGTTATCCCACCCGGCTCTGAAACGTCCGCGCTTGTCTTTTTCCCTCCTTCTGTTGTTAGAATGAGCCGCTTCTCCATCCGCGCCGCAGGGGGCAACCAATGTCCGATATGCGGGATGCTATCGTCGTACTCCTTGCCGGGGGCCAGGGCGAACGCCTCTGGCCGCTCACTCGCGACCGCGCCAAGCCTGCCGTTCCTTTCGGCGCGCTCTACCGCATCATCGACATCACTCTCTCGAACTGCATCAACTCGAATCTCCGCCGCGTTTTCATCCTCACCCAGTACAAGGCCCTCAGCTTAAACCGCCACGTCCGCGCCGGCTGGTCGCCTCTCGCTGGCCTCGGCGATTACATCGAGGTCCTCCCCCCGCAAATGCGCGTCTCGCAGCAGTGGTATCAAGGCACGGCCGACGCCGTCTATCAGAACATTTACTCGATCGGCAGCGAGCGCTCGAAATTCGTTTTCATCCTCTCCGGCGATCACATCTACAAGATGAACTACAGCCGCATGCTCAAGCAGCACGGCGACTCCGGCGCCGAGGTCACCGTCGCGACCATCGAAATACCCGCCCTCCAGGCCGCCAAACAGTTCGGCGTGATTGAGACCGACAAGGATTGGCGCATCATTGGCTTCGAGGAAAAGCCGGCCGTCCCGAAAGAGTCGCCGCATCACCCGGGCCACTGCAATGCTTCGATGGGAATTTACATCTTCAATACGCACCTGCTGATTCCCATCCTTCTTGCGGACTCCGAGGATCCCAAGTCCAGCCACGATTTTGGCAAGGACATTCTTCCGCGCATCATTTCGAAGCACCGCGTCTTTGCCTACAACTTCGTCGATGAAAACGCCAAGGACGCCCTCTACTGGCGCGACGTCGGCACCCTCGACGCCTACTACGAAGCCAACATGGACCTCGTCAGCGTGTCTCCGGTCTTCAATCTTTATGACGAGCACTGGCCGCTCCGTACCTGGCAGCACCAGTATCCGCCGGCCAAGTTTGTCTTTGCCGATCCCGGGCGCATGGGCGTCGCTCTCGATTCCATCGTCGCCGGAGGCTCGGTCATCTCCGGCGGCCGCGTTCAGAAATCCGTCATCGGCAACAACGTCCGCGTCAACAGTTACTGCGATGTCTCAGAATCCATCATCTACAACCACGTGAACGTCGGCCGCCACTCGCGCATCCGCCGCGCCATCATCGACCGCCACGTCAGCCTTCCCGAGCGCACCGAGATCGGCTATGACCTGGAAGCCGACAAGCGCCGCTTCCACGTCACCGATTCCGGTATCGTCATCGTCGTCCGCCAAGAATCCCTGATCGAGGAACCGGAATCCGCGTAAGAATGGAGCTCCTCCGCGCGGCCTTGCGAGCAAAGCTTTACTAGCAAGCCGCGACAGTCCCGCGAATACGAACCAAAGCCTCTTGCATACCTTCATCCTCTCGTAGTCCGCACCATTCATTCCACCGTGTCATAGGAACCGTGTCTGCTACAATCTCTAGTTCGCATTTCATCCGGGAGACGCGCAAGCAATGTCCACGAAGATCGCCAAAGTCCACGCCCGCCAGATCATCGATTCTCGCGGCAATCCCACCGTCGAAGCCGACGTCATCCTCGATGGCGGAGCGCTGGGCCGCGCCGCCGTCCCTTCCGGCGCTTCCACCGGCGAGCACGAAGCACTTGAGCTCCGCGACGGTGACAAATCGAAATATCTCGGCAAGGGCGTGCTCAAGGCCGTCGCCAACGCCAACACCGAAATCGCCAAATCGATCGCCGGTCTCGACGCCGCCGACCAGCGCGCACTCGACCACAAAATGATTTCCCTCGATGGCACGCCCACGAAGTCCCGCCTCGGTGCCAACGCCATCCTCGCCGTCTCCATGGCCGCCGCGCGAGCCGCTGCCATCGCCCTCAAGCAGCCGCTCTACAAATACCTTTCGCGCTATTCCACGGATCCCTCCGCGAATCTCCTCCCCTGCCCGATGATGAACATTCTCAACGGCGGTGCGCACGCCGACAGTTCCGTCGACTTTCAGGAATTCATGGTCATGCCCGTGGGTGCGCCGAGTTTTTCGGAAGCCTTGCGCTGGGGAGTGGAAATCTTCCACGCGCTGAAGACCGCGCTGAAGAAGCATGGCTACTCGACGGCCGTCGGCGACGAAGGCGGTTTTGCGCCGAGCTGCAAATCCAACGAAGAAGCCATCCAGATCGTTCTCGAAGCCATCGCTGCCGCCGGCTACAAGCCCGGCCAGCAAGTGGGCATCGCCCTCGACCCCGCCTCCAGCGAGTTCTTCGACAAGGCCAGCGGCAGCTACGTTTTCAAGAAATCGGACAAGTCCACGCACACTTCCGCCCAAATGGCCGCTTACTGGACAAGCTGGGTGGAAAAATATCCCATCGTTTCCATCGAAGACGGCATGGCGGAAGACGATTGGGCGGGCTGGAAATCCCTGACGCAGAGCATCGGCAACAAGTCATCCAAAAAGAAAATCCAGCTTGTTGGCGACGATCTCTTCGTCACCAACACCGCGCGCCTCGCCCGCGGCATCAAGGAAGACATCGCCAACGCCATTCTCATCAAGCTGAACCAGATTGGCAGCGTCACCGAAACCATTGACGCCATCGAACTGGCCCGCAAAGCCGGCTACAATTCCATCATCTCTCATCGTTCCGGCGAAACCGAAGACACCTTCATCGCCGATCTCGCTGTCGCCACCGCGGCGGGCCAGATCAAGACCGGCTCCGCCAGCCGCACCGACCGCATCGCCAAGTACAATCAACTGTTGCGCATTGAAGAGGAACTCGGCTCTGCCGCGCGCTTCCACGGCAAAGCTGCGCTCAGCTAGTGAGGGGCTCTCGGTCAAGAACTTCTGTCAGCCGCAATCACAATTCCAGAATCGCGCGCAGTCCGTCTTCTACGGCCCTCAGTTGTTGCGCGCTGATGCTCTCAATTCTCCGGAGGAACCGTTCCTTTGTCACCGCGCGTATCTGGTCCACGACGGCGACCGCTGTCCGGCCTTCACAAGTCAGCGGCACCAAAAGCGGAGGACTGCCGGCGGGAGAGCTTGAGAGAGGGATCACCACCACGGTCCGGCGATGCTGGTTCACGATATTCGTCGTCAGCACCAGGCAGGGCCGCGTCTTACGAATTTCGGCGCCGAGTGTGGGATCGAGTCTTACCCACCAAACTTCGCCGCGGCGCGGAAGCGCTCCACGGTTCGGCGGCTTCTTCGGTGATGGCGTCGAACTCTTTTTCAATGGCTCGAACCTCCGGATCGTTGTTTGCGATTCGGCACGCCTCCACCAAATGCCGGTCGCGCGCGGAGAGTTTCTCGTTGAGCGCGTTAGCCAGATACTTGGAACGTTCGCGCGCGGGAACCCGGCGCACAAATTGCTCGGCCAGATCTTCCGGCAGCGTGAAGGTCATCTTTCTGGTGGCCATACTCCCATACTACCATATAAGCCACCCCGCTCCCACAGCGCGAGCTACGAGCGCCGCCGAAGCTGGTGCCCTAGGTGAACCTTTTTCCGCTCCGCCGTGCTCTTCATTCGTGGGTTTCTAACGGTCATTTCAATTCGCGAATGGGAGCAATCGGGGTCCGGGTACGGGTTAAACTGCGGTTGCAGGTATGAAAAAATCCGCAAAACTAACTTCTCGGGTGCGCCCGTTGCGCTTCCGTAGTGCGGTTCTTGCTGATGTCGAGGCCCTCGCTCGTTTAATCAACGCTGCTTTCCGCGTCGAGCAGCCCTTCATCGAGGGCGACCGCATCCATCCCGAGGGCGTCCGCGCCTACATGGAAAAAGGGAGCTTTTTGTTGGCGGAAGATGCCGAGGGACTTACAGGATGCGTCTATGTCGAGCTTCGCGGCGACCGCGGATACCTGGGTTTGCTCGGAGTCGAACCGCGGCGCCAGGGTACCGGCTTGGGCCGCAAGCTCATGGACGCCGCGGAGAATTTTTTCCGCGAGGCCGGCTGCGTCGCAGTTGACCTCCGCGTCGTCAGTGCGCGCACGCCCCTTCCCGCTTTTTATCGCCACCTCGGCTACCTCGAAACCGGCACCGCTCCTCTCGCTCCGGACGTGCCCGCCAAGGTCCCTTGGCACTACATCCTCATGTCCAAAATCCTCGCCTGAAAATGTGGCAAGGCGGCGTGTTATGGTTATTTTGAATTCCTTCATTTCCAATCTTTCCGCCTTCAGGCAGAATACCCCCTTCGTTCTGGGGGAACAATGAATCGCACCGCGGCAATTGCATCCATTCTCTTTGTGGGCATCTCGCTTGCTCCCTTCGGCAATCATGTCGCCGCCGACGAGCAGTCCCTCTTCGGCTACTCCGCCGAATCTTCCCGCACCGAGCGCCAGTGGGAAGAGAAGCTTCGCGCCATTCCCAGCCCGGAAAATCTCCGCGCTTACATGCAAAAACTCTCGGCGCGCCCGCACCACGTTGGCTCTCAGGCTGACAAGGACAACGCCGATTGGATCGCCGCAAAATTCAAGGAGTTCGGCCTCGATACCCACATCGAGCAATTTGATGTTCTCTTTCCCACGCCCAAGGAACGCGTCGTCGAGCTTGTCGAAGGCGGCCCCAAGTTTGTCGCCAAGCTTCAGGAGCCGGCGCTTCCGCAGGACCCCACCTCGAACCAGCAATCCGAACAGCTTCCCACCTATAACGCATACTCGATCGACGGCGACGTGACCGCTCCTCTCGTCTACGTCAACTACGGAATCCCCGAGGACTACGAGCAGCTCGAGCGCCTGGGTATTTCCGTGCAAGGGAAGATTGTCATCGCTCGGTACTACCACTCGTGGCGCGGTATCAAGCCCAAGGTTGCAGCCGAGCACGGGGCGATTGGCTGCCTGATTTACTCCGACCCGCATGAGGACGGATTTGTCCAGGGCGAGACATTCCCTGCCGGGGCCTATCGCCCGCCGGATGGAGTGCAGCGCGGCAGCGTCGCGGACATGCCCTTCTATCCCGGTGATCCCCTCACGCCGGGAGTCGGAGCCACGAAAGACGCCAAGCGGCTGAAATTGGAAGAAGCTCCCACGATCACCAAGATCCCGGTGTTGCCGATCTCCTATGCCGACGCCCAGCCGCTGCTCGCCGCGCTGACCGGCCGAGTGGCTCCGGAAGGATGGCGTGGCGGCCTCGGCATCACCTATCATGTCGGCCCTGGCCCCGCGAAAGTTCACTTGAAAGTGAAATCGAATTGGAAAACCGAACCCATTTACGATGTCATTGGAAAAATTCAGGGCGCAACGTTCCCCGATGAATGGGTGATTCGCGGCAACCACCACGACGGGTGGGTGAACGGCGCGGAGGATCCCATCTCAGGACAAATTGCCATCCTGGAAGAAGCGCGGGCTCTCGGTGAGCTGGTTAAGTCCGGCTGGAAGCCCAAGCGCACCATCATTTATTGTGCGTGGGACGGAGAAGAGCCCGGGCTGCTGGGCTCGACCGAATGGGCCGAGCAGCACTATGACGAACTGCGCGCGCACGGCGTCGCGTATATCAATTCCGACGGCAATGGCCGCGGTTATCTCGGCATCGAAGGGTCGCACACGCTCGAAAAATTCAGCAACGACATCGCGCGCGAAATTTCCGACCCGGAAACAAAACTCACGGCGTGGAAGCGCCAGCAACTCCGGGAAATTTCCAATGCCAAAACCCCGGAGCAGCGCGAAGAAATTCGCAAACGCCCCGATCTGAGAATCCCTGCTCTCGGTTCCGGTTCAGATTACACCGCATTCCTGCAGCATGATGGGGTCGCCGCGCTCAACATCGGCTTCGGAGGCGAAGACCAGGGCGGCATCTACCACTCCATCTACGACGATTTCTACTGGTTCACGCACTTCAGCGACACGGACTTCGTGTATGGACGCGCTCTGGCGCAGACCGGTGGCACGGCCATGATGCGCCTTGCGGATGCCGATTTGCTTCCTTTCGAGTTCGGCGATCTTGCGGACACCGTGCAGACCTACTTGAAGGAATTGAAAACTCTTTCACAAAAAATGCAGGACGACATTCGCGAACGCAACAAGGAAATCGAAGAAGGCGTTTTCAAGGCCACCGATGATCCGAAACGGCCACTGGTATCGCCCGCGGTGGAAACGGTCCCGCCGCATCTGAATTTTGCGCCCTTCGAGAACGCCGTGGACGCGCTAACGCGTAGCGCCGCCGAATACCGCAAGGCGCTGGACCAAGCCAATGCCAACGGCGGCGCGGCACTGGTTTCCGCTTCGCTCGCCGAGGTCAACAAAATGCTCATCGAAAGCGAGCGTAAACTCACCACCGCCGAAGGGCTTTCCAACCGGCCGTGGTTCAAACACCAACTTTATGCTCCTGGCTTTTACACCGGCTATGGGGTCAAGACGGTGCCCGCTGTCCGCGAAGCCATTGAGCTCAAGAAGTGGAAACTAGCCGACGAAGGAATCGTTGTCGTCGCGCGCGTGCTGCAGGATGAAGCTGCGCTCATCTCTTCCGCCGCTCAGAAACTCTCAGGAGTGAAATGAAGCTTCCTCGAACACAGACCGGCGCAGAGCCTAGCCGGCGCGAGTGCCGTTCGGAACGGGCCGCTCCGGAACGGAAAGAACCGGTGTGACACCGTCCGCGTATCCGATATCAAATCGCATGCCTTCGGAAATCTCGCCGGCCATTTTGCGCGGCTCCAGATTTACCACGAAGAGCGCTTGGGCCATGGCTCACCGCTTGTACTGCGTCGCGTAGGCGGGCGTAGGAATCGCAGAATCGCAACGCTCGTCGCGGATCGGCGCGCCCGGCGTGAGGGAAAGTGGAATCACGCCGGCCCAGACCGGCAGTGCGTAGTCCGGAGTGTCGTCTTCCGGAGGCCCCACGCGAATTTTCGCGGAAACTTCCGTGAGCGGTAGGCGCAGAATGCTCGTGGCTTTCAATTCTTTTTCGTTAGGCCGACGCGCATCATTCCAGCGGCCGGCAAGAATTTTTTCGGTGAAGGCATGCAACGCTTCGAGTTTTTCTTCCGCCGCGTCAACGAGGGTGGCTTTTCCGAGTGCGACGACG
>DATNLB010000386.1:0-3000 GCA_035603095.1 Candidatus Acidiferrales bacterium | reverse complement strand
CTCAGTTGAAAGTGGTCGAGTCCGGCTTCCACCAGTGCCGCGAGTCTTGCTTCATCCAAGGGCAGGCCAGAGGTGACGAGATTGACGTACAGGCCAGCGGAGCGCGCGGCACGGACGAGTTCGACGATGTCGGGGCGCGCGAGAGGTTCGCCGCCGGTGAAATCGGCTTGAAGGACACCGGCTTCGGCGGCCTCCTTGAAGACGCGGGACCAGACTTCAGTAGTGAGTTCGTTCGTGCGCGACTGCAATTCCAGTGGGTTCGAGCAATAGACGCAATGCAGCGGGCAGCGGTGGGTGAGTTCAGCAATGAGCGCCAACGGATTGGGGATGGTGGATGTCATAGTCAGAAGAAACGCGCTCCCGACCCGATCGGGACCGCTTATAGCGCAAAGTCGAGAGCGCGCTCTTTTTGCAGAAGGGTGAGATAGCCAAGAATGTCCTGCTCGACCTTGTGCGGCTCGGCTTTGGAATAGATCTTCTGCAAATCCACGATGATTTGCTGGACGGTGTGCTGGCCGTCGCAGCGCTCGACAATTTCGAGGCTTGGGCCGTTCAGGCGCAGGGCGCGCTCCGGCATGAGCAGCGTGCGCGGCTGCTGGGTTTTTTCATTCAAGCGGCAGCCGGGAGCGAGGCGCGGAAAGCTGTGGAGTTCAGGCGTCATCCCAAATCCTTCACGATTCCTTTGCGGGCTGGAAAGCCCCCGGTGGCGGCCATCCGGGATTGACGTAGGAAAAATAGAGGGCGTCAAGCTGAGCCCAGAGGATGTCGCACTTGGCACGCAAAGCGGCGTGGGCCAAATCCTGTTCCGCGCGGGTACGCGCGTGTTTCACCACCCACGCCAGGGCGAACTCGGAGTCCTCCGGAGCCTGCGTGAGACGGCCGGTGAAATAGTCCAGACCGCCGGAGAGCCAGGGATAGTGTTCGCGCAGGCGATCCATGCGCAGGACGATCAGTTTCTTCGAGAAGAGTTCGGTCAGGGAAGAGGCAATGGCTTCGAGGTGCGAGCGCGTGGATACGAAATCGACGTAGGCTTGGACCGCGAAACGCGTGGCGGGGAGAATGCCGTCACCGCGGAGCGCGTGCTCGCGCGATAAGCCCGTGGCTTCCACGAGACGCAGCCACTTTTCGATGCCGCCCGGCTTGGCGCCGTCGCCATCGTGATCGAGGATGCGCTTGCGCCAGGCGAGACGAAAAGCTGGATCGTCGCTGCGCGCGAGAATGGCTGCGTCTTTGATGGGGATACGGCTCTGATAGTAGTAGCGATTGAGGGCCCAGGCTTGAAGCTGGCCACGGGTGAGCCGGCCTTCGTGCATGAGCAAGTGAAACGGATGCTTGTGATGGTAGCGTTCTTCACCGATGGCATGAAAGCCGGCGACGAACTCGGCCTCGGAGAACAGCGGCTTTTCGACGTCGTGATTCACGGAGGGGGTCACAGGTTGAACTCCATCCCATCATAGGCGATTTCCCAACCGGCATCACGCACGGCGCGATGCTCCGGACTCTCTTCGTTCAACACCGGGTTGGTATTGTTTATGTGGATGAGGACGCGCTTCGTTTTTCCAAGGCGAAACGTACGCTTCAGCATGCCGCGCTCGCCCCAGAGCGGAAGATGTCCCATTTCGCGCGCCGTTCTGCGGCTGCGCTTGGCTTGGATCAGCTCATCATCTTTCCAGAAGGTTCCGTCGAGAAGAGCCAGATCACTTTCATCAACGGAGCGTTGCCAGTCTTCTCCGAGTCCGGGGACGCTGGGGGCGTAGAAAAATCTCTTTTCTTTGTGGACGAGTTGGAGGCCAATGACCGCGTCTTCCAGAGGAAAGCTGCCTTTCAGTGAATCACTCACGTAGTCCGGGAAACCACCGAGGAGAGGCACGGCTTTGCAGAAAAAGCCGTCTTTTGCTCCTAGAGAAGAAGGTGGAACGAGAGGAATGAGGCGATCGAGCGCCAGGGTGTCCCACCGCACGGGCGGGTTCGACCGCGTCAAGACGCGGAAGAGGCTGTTTTCTTCCGTGAGGATGCGTCGCACCGACAGAGTCGAATAGATGTGCAGCGGGTGAAACTCGCGGAGGTGAAGCAAGCCCATCACGCAATCCACGTCGGCACTGGTGAGGAGGATGGTGGAGATAGGCGAGCCAGGCGAGGAGGATGTGATTGATAACTCGGGAGTCGCAAGGATTTGCTGGCGGAGATCGGGAGAGGCGTTCAGAAGAAACCAATTTGATGGACCGGAAGAGACAGCAACCTGAGCCTGGCTGCGCGGACGGGCGTTCACGCCGCCGCCTCGAAGGCCGCTACAGTTCGAACACGAACAATTCCATTGGGGAAAGCCGCCTCCGGCTGCGGAGCCGAGGACTCTAATGCGCATTCGGCATTCCAGCGACCCCCAACCGGCCGGGGCTGACTGTCAGGCTAGAGCTCGGCGTTGGCGTACGAGCTGACTTCGCAATTGAGGTCGATTTCTTCGTGTTGAGGGGTAACCCATTCCATGGTCGAGGCTCCTTTTGGAGTCAAATACACAAGAACATAAAGAGCATAACATGAAATTAGTCTGAATGGAATGGGGCGTTGACGAACTTATTCCGAAACGAATTGGAGCCCTAGACGGGAAGAACATCTCCTCCGAAGTGATGGGCAACGATCCGAAAGTTCCAGTCCGAGGGATGCTAAAACCCCACCACCAAGAGTTGTTGTAGCCCTAAGGAGAAACCACAACAAGTCGCGGTCTAAATCATGCGGTTACTCTTCGCTTGATTTTCGAAATTATTTTCACAAGAACGTGTGTTTCCACTTGACATGTGTTGAAAGCAGCCTATCATGTGGACAAAAGTGGTGGAAAGTGGGCAGCAGTAGAACCAAGTAGCGGCATTGGGGCAAAATAGACAGATTCCCAGATCTGTGGTGAAAGTTGGCATTTTGGCCATTCTAGACCACATATTTGTGTGTGATCCACCGAAAACGGGGGTCGCGTTGAGCGGGGCGCATGAAGCTACGGGGCAACTGTCC
>DATNLB010000216.1:0-5041 GCA_035603095.1 Candidatus Acidiferrales bacterium | reverse complement strand
GGGTGCGGCTCCTGAGGGTCCACCAGCTGACTTTGACTACGAAGTCGAGGGCGCAGCACTCCGCGTTTTTTCCAGTGGAATTCGTTTCGATGGCGTCAGGCACCAATATGCGCTCGATTCCCTGTTGCGCGTCCTCCTTAGTTGGAAACTTCTTGGCCACCGCGGATTTCTGCTTCACGCGGCCACCGTCATTCGCAATGGAAAAGCATACTTATTTACGGGCAGGTCGGGGGCCGGGAAGAGCACGGTGGCATCGTTGTCGCCGGAAGGAAGCGTCCTCACTGATGAAATTTCCCTGCTTCGCCGGGAAAATGGAGTGTGGCGCGCGTACGGAACTCCTTTTTGGGGCGAATTCCGGGCAGCCGGATCGAATATCAGCTCTCCCGTGGCGGGAATTTTTCGGCTTCAGCAGGCGGCGGAAAACCAGGTGACGGCACTCCGCCCGGTGGCGATTCTTCGCGCTCTTCTGCCGAACGTGCTTTTTTTCTCCGCCGAAGCGGAACCCAACCGGCGGCTTCTTGAAATTCTAAGTCAGGCCGCGACGGAAATATCCGGCTACAATCTGGCATTCCGCGAGAACTACGCGTTTTGGGAGGTTCTTCCCGCATGAGCGCTCCAGCCTCTGTCATTTGGCAGAAGAATCCGGCTCTGGCGTGGAGAGAAATTGACGACGAGACAATCATCATTTCGCCGAATGACAGCGTTATGCATGAGCTCAACGACACGGGAAGTTTCCTCTGGAAAAACATCGATGGAAGGAAGTCGGCGGCGGAGCTCGCGGAACTTCTGGTTGAAAATTACGAAGTCACGCCGGACATCGCGTTATCCGACACCGAGGCGCTTTTGCAAGAAATGTGTTCACGGAAATTAGTGGTGACTGTACGGGCGACAGGCGGTGTATCACCTTGACCGCAACTTTATCAGCGGGTCTTACGCCTATAATGGATCGTCTTATCTCGCGCACGGTGCGAAAGCACCGGCCACTCAGCGTGCACTTCGACTTGACGTACCGCTGCAACGAGCGCTGCGTGCACTGCTATCTGGATCATGACGACCATGGAGAACTGACCACCGCCGAGTGCCTGAAGGTGCTGGATGATCTGGCGCGCTCGGGGGCGCTGTTTTTGACGTTCAGCGGCGGTGAAATTTTCCTGCGTCCGGATCTTTACGAAATTCTGGCCGCGGCGAGACGCCTGCATTTCGACCTCAGCTTGAAGACCAACGCGTTGCTGGTCACGCCGGAACGTGCGGCGCGGTTGCGCGAGTTTGGCGTACGGCGCGTGCAGATCAGCGTTTACAGCGATATCCCCGCAGTGCATGACGCCATCACCAAGGTTCCCGGATCGCTGCAGCGGACTCTGGCGGCAATTCCCGTTTTGCTCGAGCACGGGTTGCAGGTGAAGCTGGCCTGCCCGCTGATGCAGGAGAATTTAATGGCCTATCGCGGGGTGATGGCGCTCGCGGAAAAGCTGGGCATTCCTTACGTTCTGGATTTGACTATCACGCCGATGATGGACGGCTCGGGCGGACCGCTGGCGCACCGTGTATCGGTTTCGTCGCTGCTGCCGGTGCTGCAGGATCCCCTGTTGCATGCCTGCAAGCCGCAGCCGGGCGCGCAATCAGCCAGCGCTGGGAATGCCTCGCCGCCGGCGTTTGGCAGCGCTGTTTCAAGCGGCGTCGGAAGCCCGGCTTACGCAGACTTGCCTTGCAGCGCGGGCCACAACAGTTGTTACATCTCGCCATATGGAGATGTTTTTCCATGCGTGCAATTGCCCCAGGCAGCGGGGAATCTGCGGCGCGAGAAATTCGACGAGATCTGGTATCACGCGCCGCAGCTCGAACGGTTACGCGCCATACGTGAGAGCCAGCTTCCAGTCTGTTCACGATGCGAAATTCGAGGCTACTGCGAGCGCTGCCCGGGTCTGGCGCTGATGGAAGGCGGGGATTTGCTTGGAGCCTACGAGCGCGCTTGCGCTCTGGCGGAAGAAAAAGCGAGACTCGCCGGTGTTGCCGCTCCCATCAGTGCACTTCATAGGGAGCGAGAGATAGCCTCTTGCAGCCAGCCCCGCAGGCCGAATTCGCTTCTCTCGCCACGGGTTCTAGTTCAGACTGAGGAAACACGGAATGCCCGAAGATAACAAGAACTCTCCCCCGGCGCCCGGCGAAAAGAAGCCGTATACAAAACCGAGCGTTGCGTCGGAGCCGATCTACGAAACGTTGGCGCTGGCATGCGGCAAACTGCCCGGCCAGGGCGGCATTTGTAACGCAGCTCCGCGCCGGTCGTAGAGGAACCTCCCCCATTCTTCAGGGCGCGTAACATCCCATAAACTATTCCGATTGAGTACTGTAGCTTTGGGCAAACAAGTACTTCCTGTCCATTGACCGCCCACCACCAAGAGACCACTGTCATACCAGAAGTTGGACCAGATTCGCTTCCGAACGACTTCTCTGATTTGCTCCAGTTCGGAACAGGCCCAAATTTTGCATGCCTATATTTCAATTTGCGCGGGCGTTGCCGCGTTTCCGTGTATGGCCGGAACATACAGACCTACCTGGTGGAATTTCGTTAGTGAGGTTTGATGGAGATTCGAAAAGACCAGGAGAAGAAAACGGATCGCGTCGGCGGGGAACGCCGCGCGGACGATGCGTCGCGAATTGCGGACGCACTTAAGCGGCATGGCCGAATTTCCCTGCGCGTTCACGGCACCAGCATGCAGCCATGGATGCGGTCGAAGGATATCGCCTTGATCCGAAAGATCTCCATTGAGAATGTGCGCTGCGGAGACGTGGTTTTGTTCCGGCGCGAAAATCATCTCTTCGTGCACCGCATTGTCGAGAAGCGGGGCTCGTTGAATGCCGCGCAACTTCTTTCCAAAGGCGATGCGCATCCGACGTCCGATGGCGTCGTTCAAGAGCAGGAATTATTGGGCCGCGTGATGCGAATTTACCGGAATGGCAGGCGGATTGATCTCGATGCCCCCCGCCAGCTTGCTTTGGGACTGTTCATCTCGCAGCTCTCGCTGCACAGCCGGTTTTGGTATCCGCTGGCAAAATTGGCCGCCATTGTGACGCGGCCGGTCCGGCGGATGATAAACGCAATGCATATCTCCAACGCACCGGTTCGCTGACTTCGCGGGCTTCCTCCCTCAATTTTTCTCAACCAGCGCAAACTCGACGCGTTTGCGCATCGGATCGATCCGTTCCGCGCGCACGCGTACCTTATCGCCGAGGTGCCATTCGAGTTGGCGGGGCTTTGCGCCGCGGCTACGCCGGGCGCCGGGGGCTCCGCGGCCGCTTCCACCAGGCAAGGCCACGATGGCGTGATCGCGCTCGCGAAGCACGCATCGCGTGCCGGCAAATTCCTCGAGTGCCCCGACGGGAAGAAGACCTTCCACGAAGACTTCGAAAAGCTCCACAAAACAGCCGAATTTCTGCACCGAAATGATCAGTCCCTCGTATTCCTCGCCGAGATGCTCCTCCATGAATTGCGCGGTTTTCCAATCCATCAGTTCGCGCTCGGCGCCGTTGGCGCGGCGCTCCGCTTCCGATGTTTCTGAAGCGATTTCTTCGAGGTTCCGGTGCGAATAGAGCGTGGACTCCGACCCGGGCGAAGCGACATGCGTCTTCGAAGAGGCTGGAACATCTTTCGGATGCTCGAGAGCCCACTTCAGGATCCGATGAACGATGAGGTCCGGATATCGCCGAATGGGCGAAGTGAAATGCGTGTATTCGTCGAAGCCGAGAGCGAAATGTCCAAGGGGCTCGGCGGCGTAGCGCGCCTGCTTCAGGGAACGCAGCATGAGGTAGGAGACGATGCGTTCTTCCGGTTTGCCCACGACCTTTCGAATCAGGCGCTGATAATGCTGCGGCGTGATGCGCAGCTCGCCGCCCGGGAGCGCCACCTTCATGCCGCGCTCACGGCCGTGCCCGTAGGAGTCCGGCCGGCCGGCTTTCGCGGGCGCCGGAACGCGACCATGGCGAACGGCGACTTCGCGCTGGTGCAAATCTTCGACGCCGAGTGAGTAACCGAAGGCGCGGGCCAGCTCTTCGAACTCGAGGACTTTGCGCGCGTCGGGCTTCTCGTGAACGCGATGCAGCGATTCGATGCCGCGCTGCAGGAGATAGCCGGCGACGGCACGATTGGCGGCCAGCATGAACTCTTCAATGAGCCGATGCGCGATGTTTCGCTCGCTGCGCGTGATGTTGGTCATGCGTTGCTCTTCGTCAAATTCGATGACCGGTTCGGGCAAATCGAAATCGATGGAGCCATGCTCGGTGCGGCGGGCATTGAGGAGCAGCGCTAGTTCCTTCATCTCCTGGAAGCGTTCGACCAGCACGGCGTAGCGCTCCGTCATTTCAGCGTCGCCTTCAAGGACCTTGTTGACGTTCGTATAGGTCATGCGCTCGGCGGAGCGAATGACGCCGGATGTCATGCGCGACACTTTCATGCGGCCGGCGGCGTCGAATTCCATGAGCGCGCTCATGTCCAGCCGCTCCTCCTGGGGCTTGAGCGAACACATGCCATTCGAAAGGGCTTCCGGAAGCATCGGGACGGCGCGATCTGGGAAGTAAACGGAGGTGCCGCGGAGACGAGCCTCCCGGTCGAGAGCGCTCTCCGTTCGAACGTACTGCGCTACATCGGCGATGTGAACTTGCAGGTGCCAGCCGCCATCGGCACGATGCTCTACGTAGACGGCGTCGTCGAAATCGCGCGCGGTCTCGCCATCAATGGTGACAATCGGCAAGTGGCGGAAATCTTCGCGGCCCTCACGCTGGGTTTCACTCACGGGCTTCGCGCCATGTTCCGCTTCATCCAGAACTTCGGCGGAAAAAGAATGCGGGAGATGATGTTTGCGGATGATGATCTCGGTGTCTACCCCGAGCTCCCCGGGACGCCCGAGAATCTCGATGATCCGGCCGGTCGCCGATGCGCCTCCCTGCGGATAACGCAGCAGCTCCACGTCTACGACAGCTCCGTCCAGTTCATCCAGCCGCGGTATGCGCCTCAATCGGATGCTGGTTTCATCTGCGCCGCTGTAGC
>DATNLB010000729.1:0-5091 GCA_035603095.1 Candidatus Acidiferrales bacterium | reverse complement strand
CGAGCGCGAGGCCGATGAATTTGCCGCCGAGCTTCTCATGCCCGCTTCCGAGGTCCAGCCGATCGTCGAGTCCGCACCGCCTTCTCTGCAAGTGATCGAAAAAATCGCCCAGCGATTTCATACTTCTCTTTCGGCAGCGGCCTGGCGGTACTGCGATCTGGCGAAGCAAAGCTGCGCGATCGTGTGGGCCAGGAATGACCGAATCGATTGGTCGAAACGCTCGAGACACTTTGGCTTCCAGCTCCAAAAGGGGGCGCCCCTTCAGCAAGGCACGTTTGCGTTGCAATGCTTTGCGGGAACACCTGGTCCAAGGAAACCGCAGGCGCTCCCCGCGCGTTTGTGGATCTCCGCAACCGGTTTTCCAGAGGATGCCCCCCTATGGGAGGAGTCCAAGGCGCTGCCCGCTTACAACAGTGTAATTTCGCTGCTTTGGATCAAGTCATTGCTAATCGCCGGTGTGCTCGTCGGCGAGCTCGCTCCCGCTTTGCGCTCCATTGCTTGAAGCCAGCGTAAGGAAACGTACATCGCTTGCCACCACTTCTGTGGAGCGGCGCTTCTGGTTTTGCTTGTCGATCCAGTTGCGGATGATGAGCTTTCCTTCGACATAGACCCGCGCACCTTGCCGCAGGTTTGCGCTTACCGTTTCCGCAACGTCTCCCCACACCTGAACCCGGTGCCACGCAGTCTTTTTTTGCCACTCGCCCAAACGGTCTTTGTACCACTCCTCGGTTCCCAAGGAAAAATTCGCCACCATCAGACCGCCTTTGGTATGCCTCACTTCGGCATCCCGGCCGAGTCGCCCCGCCAACATGACTTTGTTGACGGCGTTCTGTCCCTCGAGATCCCGCTGGTTCCCGTTAGGTTGGGCCGAGCTCGTCGGCGAAGAACGCTGCGGCGTCTCACCGCTACCGTTTTGTTCCGCCTGTGTTTCTGCGGGCTGCCCATTCGGTCTCCACGGAGAGGCCGGTGTGCCGGTCCCGCTCGGGGTTTGCGCCTCCTTTTCAAACGTTGCCTGTTTTGCACTCTCGGCGAGCGCAGCATTCACTTCCATCGACTCATTCGATACCACTTTACATCTCCAAATTGAGCGCCCTGTACAGCAGCACCCAATCCATTTGAATTTCAGCAGCAAGTGCTGATATCTCCATAGCGGGCTGCTAGCTCAGATTTCGCCATTTCGGTGGGCGCAATATTTTTCCCACGCACGGCCGAAACCGGTCTGCTATTTCGCTTACCTAGTGGATGTACCCGGCGCTTGAGAACAGATGTCTCTGCGTTCTTCTCACCACCAGAAGTCAACGCACGTGCCGCACGCAGAACGGCGATGCGCATCAGCGTCGGGTCAGGGCCCTCTGACTTGACAGCGCAGGTAAAATGAGTTTGCCCAGATGGAAGGGTTCACCGCTTCGTTTTTCTATCCTTGAGCAAATCGCGACAGGAGGTAAATTTCATGTTTGAGTCTATGGCCTCTCACTCTCGTTTCGCATCCGGCGCAGCATGGACCATCGCCAGCTCCGTTAACCGCGTCCTGCCTGAAGGGGCGCTGCCCGCACCAAGCTGGGCGCCGGGTCGGCTTCTGAAGAAGCACCAACGAACGCCAATGAGGACGGGGGTTCCCAGGCGAACCCTGTCGCTCTGCCCGGATTGCAACCGCGAAGCAGTCGAGGCGGTCCTCAGAGGCAAGAGTGATGTAGCCGGTTTTAGGGAGCGTCCGGGAATCATTGACGCCGAGATCCTTGAGGAAGGCGGGCGAATCCTCATGCGAAAGGCGTGCGAGACGCATGGTCCATTTGAGGACGTGCTATCGAACCATCCCGATTTCTTTCAGAGAATGGAAGCGCAGTCCTTTGGGGGCGACTTCGATTGCGTTGGCGACCGGGAGGTCCACGACCACGGCCCTAACAGTATTCGGGCAGGCCGAGGGTCGTATTTGATCGTGGATCTGACCAACCGATGCAACATGATGTGTCGGCCTTGCTTCATGGACGCTAACGGAGTTGGTTACGTCGACGAAACAGATATGGAAGACCTGAAGACGATTTTTGAACGGGCGGGTTCCTTCAAGCCTAACCGCGATATCAACGTCTTGTTCTCCGGTGGCGAGGCCACACTCTCTCCGATCTTCGTTGACGCAATTCGACACGCGAAGAGCATGGGCTTCCATCGTCTTCACGTTTCGACCAATGGTATTCGTTTTGCGGAAAGCCGAGATTTTGCTGTCGAGGCGAGCGCCGCCGGGTTGCACAGCGTGTACCTGCAGTTCGATGGGGTCTCCGAGGAGAAGAACAAACATCGCGGGCTCGGAAATTACATGGAAGTGAAGCTCCGCGCCCTGGAGAACATCGCTGCGGCTGGAATGCAAACCACCTTGCAAGTTACCGTGGTCAACGGTCTCAACAATGATTGCGTCGGAGAGATCGTGCGCTTCGCTCTCCGCAACGCCGATCAAATCCACGGCGTAGTTTTTCAGCCCGTTATGTTTACCGGCCGGGACGAGCGCATATCGACTGAGGACCGGTATGCAGAACGGTATCCTCTCTCTCAACTCGCTTACGACCTGCAAGCCCAAACGTCGATCGACTGGCAGCCCATGCGGGATTGGTTCCCAGCTTCGGCGTACGCGATCTTTAGCCATTTAGATGATGTCCTTGACCGGGGTTCAGAGCGCGGAAGTCTCTTTCCTGATATGCATCCGGACCACGCGATTATGAGCCCCTTGCTTGTGGATACTGAGAAAGGGAAGGCGATTCCGATTCCAACGTTCTTCGATCTCGGAAGGTTCATGCAAGACGTTGTACAAATAACAGATTCCGGTAGGCCGCCTCGGGTGACCAGAGCCATGGTTCTGCTTTCACTTCTTCGGAATTTCAACCAGGGGAAGGCTCCCTCCGGATTGGGACCCGATGAGCTCCGTAGTCTGTTTGAGGGCTCATTGTATCGTTTCACGAGAAGCGACGACGATTGGTCGCGGCAAGCATCTGCGAAAACCGCGCGCTGGAGACTTATGTTTCTCAATGGGATGTGGTTCCAAGACGCCTACAACTACGACTTTGCGACGATCTACAATTCGAACACGCCGGTAGCAACTTGGCAGGGGGAGATCAGTTTTTGTGCCTACAATGGTGGTGGCTGGCGCAAGGTACTCGAGAGCGTCCATCATACGGCGACCGTGGCCGATTGGCACAGAAACCACGGTCGGCACCAAATCTATGCGGCGGGCAAGAAGGTACGGCTAGTGGAGTCACTGAGCAGCCGGCCTGAACCATTGGTTCAGATTGAAGCCGCCCGCCAACAGAATGATTAGGTTCTCATCGCACGCACTGAACTCCAGAGCGCACCGCGATTGATCCAATCAGGGTACAGCCTGAGCATTTCGTCATATAGTTCCCGCGCGGTCGTCGTCTGCATGGCAAGGCGCCCGAAATCGCGGATATATTTCCGGGTCTCTCCAATGATCCGAGGGCTATCTTCGTTCCCGACGCGCTTGTGCCCGGCGATTACTGCGCGTGGCTTAAGCGTCTCCATTTTGTCGAGGGCAGCAATCCACTCTTGGCGCTTCTGCTGATCTGGCGACTCTGACAGATGCAGATGATCGCCATTGTAGGCGGCATCACCCGCTACGATCAAACCGATGGACGGAACGTGAAGGCAGGTCGTGCTAGCTGTGTCGGTGAATCCGAGGGGCACACTGACTAAATCGTGGCCTTCCAGGTTAATGACGTTTCCGGCCAGCTCTTCGGCAATTGCAAGATGGCTGGAAATCTGGCCGGGAAAACGCGGATTCCAAAACGTAGCGAGAGACTCCGGCGATGCCTGCTGGCGCATAACCTTAATCACCTCCGGCCGCGCGACAAAGCGGGCACCTGGAAATCGCTCCAGAACTGTGCTGGTGCCAAAGAAATGATCCCCGTGGCCATGGGTGGCGTAGATCGTCGTCAGATTCTTTCCGCTCGCCACAACCCAATTCGCCAGGGCGCGCGCCTGTTCGACCGTAATTGGGGTGTCGACCAGGACAGCGTCGCGCTCCCCAGAAATAAACGTTGACGAAATAGGCGGCCACGGCCGCTCTTTTTCGCCTGGAGGCAAATCGCTCGTGATAGCGGGTATGCTGGGCGTCAGAAACACGTCCCACCTCAGGGATTTATTTTGAGTTGTACGTCCGGAGTTGGAGGTACTGCTGTCGGATTGTCCGTGCATCGAACCGGCTTGGTCAGCTCGGACTGGCCAAGTCGAGGCCGTTACGAGAGCAATTCCGAAGGCATTCGATAGGAACTCCCGTCTTGAAGTCATTATGGGCTCTTCGGATCGCATATTTTTCTCCTTTTCTAAAGCATCCGCCTGCGAATTGAGTCAAGGATCAGAGTTTCATGCGCCGTGTTCCGAGATTCTCACCTCGCGTTGTTCCTGTTAGATCTGGGCTCTGCCGCCGTCAACGAATAGTTCGATACCCGTGACGAAACTGGAGTCATCCGAAGCGAGAAACAACGCCACCTTCGCAACTTCTTCGGGTTCCCCCATGCGTCCCATCGGAATGGTGGACACAATCCGGGCAATCACGTCTGCAGATAGCCGGCTCGCCAGCGGCGTATCGATCGGACCCGGACTAACAACGTTTGAGCGGATATGACGGTCCTTCAGGTCTGTGGTCCAGGTTCGCACGAAAGAGCGGATGGCGGCCTTACTCGCGGCGTAGACGCCGAAGGCGGCGGTACCCTTAACACTCGCGACAGAGCCGTTGAGAATGATGGAGCCACCATCCTTCAATAGCGGTAAGGCCTTTTGCACCGTGAACAGCGTTCCCCTCACATTGATGTTGAATAGTTTGTCGAAATGCTCCTCGGTGATGGCCCCAAAGGGAACAAATTCGCCAACGCCGGCGTTGGCGAAGACAATATCGATTCGCCCCTTCACCTTGGAGACGGTCTCGTAAAGACGGTCAAGGTCAGCCAATTGGGCAACGTCTCCCTGAACGCCAGAAACGTTGGTGCCGATTGCCTTCACGGCTTCGTCGAGTTCCTTCTGGCGGCGGCCCGTGATGAAGACATAGGCACCCTCTTTGACGAAAAGCTTTGCCGTAGCTAACCCAATCCC
>DATNLB010000198.1:0-6631 GCA_035603095.1 Candidatus Acidiferrales bacterium | reverse complement strand
TGACCGCGCAAGAACAGGCCGTAGAAAAAGGCCGCCTCACGCTGCGGGAAGTCGAGATCGTGCACGACTTCGGAGGGAACGAACTGTGGCATCGTGGCCATAAAGAAAATGCAGTTTACCCAAAAGCCGCGCCACGTCAAGTAGGACTGCGGTTTTCTTGCCGCGTTCCGGGTAACTCCCCCCTTTCCTGAGGTTGGCCGGGCTGGTACCACGGGCACAGGCATGCAACGCGGCGGTTGCCAGACGGTTCTAATCGCCTTAGGATGCTAATAGACATGGCAGGGTTACACAACTCGGTAAAGGGCTCGCTGGCGGGACGTACCTTCGGCCGCTTTTTGCGGTTTGGCGTTCTCCGTGGGCTGCGTTCGATCGAGATTGACCCGGAAGATTTCCGGCGTCATCTTGCGAACAGGCATGGCTTGTGGGTTCAGGACTTTGCGCGGATGAAAGACGTTCCCACGGAGCGCCTGGACGCCATTGCCACGGCGCTAATTCGCAATGCCGAACGGTTGGCGCTTGCGGAAGGAGCGGGATTCGGCCTCGGCGGTATGATGACGTTTTTGCCGGATGCCAGCCTGCTCACTGTGATTACGCTGCGGCTCATCCAACGCCTCTCTCTGCTCTACGGATTTGAAGCTCACGGCCGCGACCAAAGGATTGAAATGTGGAAGGCGGCCGCGGCGGCCTCGGGCATCGATTACGGCAAGGATTTGGCTGAAAAACAGATTCTCGAGAAACTCGTCCCGCGCATCGCGGAACGCTTCGCCGCGAAGATTGGCGCCGAGACGGCGGAAAAATGGGCTGGACGTTTGATTCCTCTCGCCAGCTCGGCCATCGGTGGCGCACTGAACTTTTCGTTCGTGAGGGGCTGGGGCCGCCGCGTGCAGCGTAACCTTCGTCGAAAGCACCTCGAAGCGAAAGCTTCCGCGCCGCCTCCGGCGTATGCTGCAGTTGAGGTTGCACTCAACTAGCAACCGCAGTTTGGCGGCGAATTTAACCTCCGCGCCAAAGGCTCCCTGCCGTCCGCTTGGTGGCCATGAGTTCCGGTGATCGTTTCTCTTAAGTGCGTCTCACGGGCAACGGAGTGGAAATTTGCGACTGACCACCTTAAAGTAGAGCTCAGCCACAGTGCTGCGGTTGAGCGAAGAACGGGGGCGAGTATGGGTGGAAATGGAATCCGGAGATTCTTGAGCGCCGCGGCGCTCTTCGGCTTTGCGCTGGGGCTAGTGTTGATTCCGCAGCGGGCCGCTTCGAAATCGTCACAGGGCGCGAATCCACCGCAGTCCGCGGCCGATGAGCCTGTGCCCGCCTACCATGCGCAAGCCCCACAGGGTGCGCTTCCCGCGACGATGAACCCCGAATTCTTCCCTGATCCCGTGGTGCAAAATGCGTACTCGATCGCCGCGAAGATCAAGAAGACGTTGTACCAGCAGCCTTGCTACTGCCATTGCGACCGCAGCCAGGGACACGGCAGCTTGCTCGATTGCTTCGCCAGCAAACACGGCGCGGGATGCAACATCTGCATCGATGAGGATTTCTACAGCTATGAGCAATCCCGCAAAGGCAAGACCGCCGCGCAGATTCGGGCAGGCATTATCAGAGGCGACTGGCAGTCGGTGGACATCACCAAATACCAACAACTATTGCCCGCGAAGTGAGCCGCACGCTCTCCTTGATTGTCCGGGCGGAAGATTTCGAAGAAGCTTCTTGTCACAACGTGGGGGAGTCCGTAAACTGCTTTTACCCAGCTAAAATTAGGAGGAAGAATGCGTTTTCGCGTGAAGATGTGTGGGCCTCTGCTGGCGATTGCCCTTCTGGCGGGAGTCGCGGCCCGGGCCCAAGACCAACAACACGTCGTCTCACTGAGCGATTTGAACAAGGACGCCGCGCGGCCGGCCCAGACGCGGCAGGCAAACGAAACAGCCGTTCGAACATTGCTTTCTTCCGAAACCGCCCAAAAAGCGCTGAAATCCTCGAACCTCGAATATCAGAAAGTGGATAAGGCCGTTGGACAGTTGAACGATGAAGATCTTGCCAAGCTGGCCGCACGTTCCCGCCAAGCGCAGAGCGATTTTGCAGCGGGACGCATCTCCGATCGGGATTTGCTGTGGATTATCGTGATCGCCCTGGCCATCATCGTCCTGGCGATCGCACTTCGCTGATCCTCGTTCAGGAGTCTTGGTTTACGCGAACGAACCGGATTGCTTGCGGCATGCTATTGCTATTGTTCCTGGGAAGTTCGATTCATCCTTCACCCCAGGAAACAGCCGGAGTGTGGCTCGATGTGCCCTACGTGAAACAGAGTGAGGATGGCTGCGGGTCAGCTGCCATCTCCATGGTCCTCGAATACTGGAACGCCCATGGCGCACTGCTTGGTTCGCAGCGTGCCGACGCCACCGCGATTCAAAAACAGCTTTATTCGCGCAAAGCCCGTGGCATTCATGCTTCCGACATGGAAAGCTATCTCAAGGAGTCGGGTTTTCGCGTGTTTCCTCTCAACGGAGATTGGAAGGACCTTCTCGAACAACTAAAGCAGGGCCGGCCGCTCATCGTGAGTCTCCAACCGGGCAACGCCAAAGCTCCGCTACACTTCGTCGTTGTAACCGGCGTGGATTGGCAAAGCGGGGCCGTCTTCATCAACGATCCTGCGCGGGGCAAACTTCTCCGCCTCGAACGCGCGGAGTTCGAAAAGCAATGGCGGCCGAACCGCAATTGGATGCTGCTGGCTCTCCCCGAAAAGGCCGTGTGATCCGATTTCTAGTTGCGGTACTCATCCTGGGTTCGCCGGTGTTCCCCCAGAGTCGCTCCTCCGAGCAAGCCCGATGGACTGCGGCAAAAAGTTCCTTTGATGCGGGGCACTGGGAGGAGGCCGCCACACTTGCCCGAGGCACGGCCGATCAATCACCAGAACTTGATTTTCTGGCAGGGCTGGCCCTCGCGCGCATGGAAAATTGGAGCGAAGCGCAACAGGCGTTCGAAGACGGATTGCGGAAGGCTCCCAAAGATGCGCGGTTTTTCGTTGAGCTGGCCGGCGTTGCGTACAAACAGAAAGACTTTCGAACCGCAAAGGAGCGCCTGCGGAAGGCACTGGACCTGAATCCGCAAGACGCGTACTCGCGCGAGTTTCTCGCCACGATCTATTTCCTCGAAGGCAACCTGGAAGCAGCGCTGAAGTATTGGAATCCCGAAGACAAACCGCGGCTACGGAGCGTCGTCCTGGCCCCCTCGCTGCAGCTGAAAGAATCCCTCAGGAACCGCGCACTGGCGTTTAATGCTCCGCAAATCCTGACGGGCGATGCACTGCTCGCGACTCAATCGCGACTGGACAACCTGGGCGTTTTTTCGAGTCCGCGGATGGCACTCCATCCGGCGGAGTCCGGCAATTACGACCTGACGCTCCATCTGGCGGAGAGAAACGGCTGGGGGGATTCCAAGGTAGAGGGCGTCGTTTCGCTCTTAAGCGGCTTGCCTTACGCCACGATCTATCCGGAGTTTTACAATCTCGGCCGCGATGCCGTGAATTTGACGTCGCTCGCACGATGGGATTCGGAAAAACGCCGCGTTTCTCTCGCGCTTTCCCTGCCGCTCTACGGCGACCCCCGCCTGCGCTTGCGCCTTTACGCCGATGCGCGCAACGAAAACTGGAACTTGCAGCAAACTTTTCTTGGCGCGGGCGCGCCGCTGACGGACTTGAACATGCGCCGGGCTGCCATGGGAGCCGAACTTCGCTCCGCTGTGAATGGCCGCTGGAGCTGGAGCGCCGGCGCCGAGATTGCCGATCGGAACTTTCGAAATCTCAGCGGTCACACTTTGCCCGCTGAGCGCCCGTTTTTTTCTGGCGCCACTTCCGTTGCGGGATGGCTGGGTGTCGTTCGAACGCTGGTGCGCGTGCCGGAGCGCCGTTTCACGCTGGATTCCTCGGCCGAGGCCAAGGGCGGCCGGGAGTTTGCGGATGGGCTCGGGCCCTTTGCCACGCTCCGCGGATCGCTTCGCGCGCATTGGTATCCGCGCGCAAAGAGTGACGACTATGAGATGCAAGCGCAGATTCGCGCAGGTGCGACCGCAGGCAAAGCGACTCTTGATGAATTATTCGAATTGGGCATCGAACGCGACAACGACCTGTGGCTTCGCGGGCATGCCGGAACGTTTGACGGCCGCAAGGGCGCTGCTCCACTCGGGCGGCGCTTTTTTCTTGCAAATTGGGAGTTGGACAAGAACATCTATCGAAACGGTTTCTTCACCGTGAAGCTCGGCCCATTTCTCGACAATGGCGCGGTGGCCGATTCCTCGGGCCTTTTCGGATCACAGCGGTGGCTCTGGGATACCGGCGCACAATGCAAGGTTCGAGTCCTGGAAGGTCTGACAATCGTTGTATCCTACGGGAGAGACTTGCGCGGTGGACGAAACGTCTTCTACGGTACCGTCCTGCGTTGATGAGTGTCTCAGGCCTGGGGTAACGCGACCGCCGCTTCCTTCGTCTCACACACGGATCGGATGGCGGCGGCCGGGGGCCGGAACGAGTGGCAGTTGCCGCGGTTTCCATCTTAATTCAAACAGGGGCAGGCAATGTCAAAACGACTTCTTTCTGCGTATTGCATCCTTGCGGTTATTGGTGTTTTGGCGGTAGTTCTGATGGGCGCCGGGCTGCTCGCGTCGCCGGGGGCAGCGGATAAACCAAATTCGTGGGGATTCGACACCGCGAATCTCGATAGAACTTGCAAGCCTTGCGACGACTTCTACCAGTTCGCGATGGGCGGGTGGATGAAATCCAATCCGATTCCGCCGGAATATTCGAGCTGGGGCACATTCACGCAGCTGGCGGACAAAAACCAGCAGAACCTGCAGCAGATTCTCGATGACGCGGTGAAGGCTAAGGCCGCGCCGGGTTCGAACGAACAAAAGATTGGCGATTTCTACGCGAGCTGCATGGACACGACCGCCATCGACGGCGCCGGAACAAAACCACTCGAGCCGGAACTGGCGCGGATTGCAGGAATCAAGAACCTGGTTGATCTGCAAGCGGAGGCGGAGCTGCTGCATGGCAAAGGCGTGGGCGCGCTCTTTCGCTTCAGTTCGAATCAAGATGCCAAGGACAGCACGCGAGTGATTGGAGGCGCGTCTCAAGGCGGCCTCGGGTTGCCGGAGCGCGAATACTACCTAAAGGAAGACGACAAATCGAAGCAGCTTCGCGAGGCCTACACGAAGCATGTGGCGAAGATGTTCGAATTGCTCGGTGATCCCGCAGACAAGTCGGCAGCGGAAGCGGCCATCATTTTGAAGCTCGAAACAGCGCTGGCAACCGCTTCGATGAAAAATACCGACCTGCGCGATCCGGACAAGACGTATCACAAGATGATGTTAGCGGACCTGAAAACGCTCACGCCGAATTTTTCCTGGGAAGCGTATTTCAAGGCCGCGGGACATCCGGAATTGAAAGAAATCAACGTCGGACAGCCGGACTTTTTTAAGGCCCTCGACGCGCAATTGACCGCGACACCCATCGACGACTGGAAAACTTACCTGCGTTGGCATCTGGTGAATACGGCGGCACCCGGGCTCACTGAAAAATTCGTCGCCGAGGACTTTGATTTCCGCGGCAAGACGCTGACGGGCGCGAAGGAAATCCTGCCGCGCTGGAAGCGCTGCGTGCAGGCGACCGACCGCGTGCTCGGCGAGGCCCTCGGGCAACTCTACGTGCAGAAGTATTTTCCGCCGCAGGCCAAGGCCCGGGCTCTCGAGATGGTGCACAACCTGATTGCCGCGCTGCGCGATGATTTACAGACGCTGCCCTGGATGGGACCGGAAACCCGCGCGCAAGCCGCCGCAAAACTCGCGGCCTTCGCGGTGAAAATCGGCTACACCGACAAGTGGCGCGACTATTCGGCGCTGAACATCGACCGCCGTTCCTACGCCGATAACCAAGTGCGGGGCGCGGAATTTGATTTCGCGCGCCGGCTGAACAAGATCGGTAAGCCGGTGGACCGCACGGAATGGGGCATGACGCCGCCAACCGTGAACGCCTACAACAACAGCAGCATGAATGAAATCGTCTTTCCGGCCGGCATCCTGCAGCCGCCCTTCTACGATCCGAAGGCCGATGACGCCGTGAATTACGGCGGAATGGGTGCGGTGATCGGACATGAAATCACACATGGTTTTGACGACCACGGCAGCAAGTTCGACGGCCAGGGCAACTTGAAAGACTGGTGGAGCCCGGAAGATCTCAAGAATTTCAAGGCGCGCGCTGCCTGCGTTTCCGACCAATTCGACACCTACGTCGTCGACGGCGACTTGCATGAGAATGGCAAGCTGGTTTTGGGAGAGAGCATCGCCGACCTGGGCGGACTGACGATCGCCTACGCCGCGTATGAGAAGTCCCTTGCGGGCAAGCCGCGGCCGCCGGACAGAGACGGCTTTACTCCCGAGCAGCGCTTCTTTCTCGGTTGGACACAAGTCTGGGGCGCCAATGAGCGGATCGAATTCGCGCGGTTGATGGCCAACACCAACCCCCACCCGCTGCCCAGGTTCCGCGGCAACGGACCGCTTTCGAATATGGCGGAGTTTGCCAAGGCGTTCGGTTGTAAAAAGGGCGAGTCGATGGTGCGCGAGCAAGCTTGCAAGATCTGGTAGC
>DATNLB010000359.1:0-10578 GCA_035603095.1 Candidatus Acidiferrales bacterium | reverse complement strand
TGCATCGCGTCAATGAGCAGGTAATCGGGCGGAATTGCCAGGAGCTGCAGGGCGGCGGTCATCGCCTGGCGCGAGGCTTGGTAAATATTCCAGGCGTCGATGCGCTGCGCGTCGACTTCGGCGAGTGCCCATGCTAGAGCGTGTTCGCGGATGCGTGGCGCGAGCTCCGCCCGGCGTTCGGAAGTGAGCTTTTTCGAATCGTCCAGGCCGACAATGCGCCGCTTGGGATTGAGAATCACGGCAGCGGCAACGACTGGACCAAACAGCGCGCCGCGTCCGGCCTCATCAATCCCGGCGATGCGCATCCAGCCCAGTTTGCGCGCCGCTCGCTCGAAACGGGAAGAGCAGAGTCGGCTCATTTCGCGGGGAATTTTAGCACGCCGCGTGACCGGCAAGGACCACAGAAACTAACGAGAGTTTCTTTGCCGTTCTACTCATAGCGAAGAGCAACCATGGGGTCAACGCGCATGGCTCGGCGCGCGGGAATCCAGGCAGCAAGGAACGCCACCGCGAGTAGAACGAGTAGTGCTGCACCGAGAAGGAACGGGTCGTGAGCGCGAACTTCGAAAAGCAGCGACTCTAGGAGACGCGAGCAGAGCCAGGCTCCCAGAAGACCGAGCGCCGCCCCAGTAGCCGTCCAGCGCACCATGTTCGAAAGAACCATCCTCAGAACGCTCGCGGGGGTTGCGCCGAGCGCGATTCGAATGCCGATTTCCCGGGTTTGCTGCGCGACCAGGAATCCGACAACACCGTAAATACCGATGCCCGCAAGTAGCACACCCATGGCCGCGAACAAAGACAGCAAAACGGCCGTGAATCGAGGCCGCTCCGCCAGTTTTCCGACTCGCGTATTCATGCCCTCGATCGTCACGGGAACTGTCGGATCGATGGCCGCAGTTTCCGTTCGAATCCACTTCGCAATGGCTTCCGGATTAATCGCACTCTGGACAATCAAATGCCCAGAGCGGAAGTAACCCGCCGACTCATTTTTCCAGGGAATGTAAAACTCGGGGTCCGCGGGGGCGGCGAGCCCGTTGTTCTTTACGTCTCCGGCAATGCCGACGATGGTGCGCCAATCGTTCTGTAAACCAAAGCGAAAAGATTTTCCAATGGGATCTTCTCCGTTGGAAAAGAGCTTATTCGCAAGTGCTTCGCTAAGGATCACAGGTTTTTCCGCAGGCAAGCGGTCCTCTTCGCGAAAGCCGCGCCCGCGCACGATTGGTACTCCAAGCGCAGGAAAATAGGCGGGGGTGACGTAACGATAGCCAATCATTCCGCCGGTGCCCGCACTAAACTTCGTGTGCCCGGGAATTTCGATAGCCGATAGAAAGGTAGCTTGCCTACCGCCGGAAGGGGGCAGCGAGTCGCTCAAGGCCAGCGAGGCGACTCCCGGCATTTGTTTCAGCCGGGCTTCGACCTGATCGAAGAAGGCAAGCTGCTTCGCGGAGTCGGGATAGCGATATTCGGTGAGATCGATTCCTGCGGTGATGGCACTTTTCGCGTCCATACCAAGTGCCACGGTTTCGAGCTTCCAAAGGCTGCGCAGCAGCAGACCAGCACCGGCGAGAAGAATCAGCGAGACGGCAATCTGCACCGTGACCAATAGTTGTCGAAGCACGCCGCGCGACGTCGCACGATTCTCTTTTCCGGTGAGCAATTCAGGCACTGGACGGCGCAGCGCGGAAGCTAGTCCGAAAAGAACGCCTGCTAGGAGCGAGACGCCTAGCGCAAACAGCAACACGCGAACGTCGATCGCGGCTTGTTCCAGACGCGGAATACCTTCAGGCGCGATGGACACAAATAGACGAAGCAAGAATTGCGCGAACCAGCAGCCCGCGAGGCCTCCCAGGACTCCGAGGAGCAAACTTTCGGTGAGTGCCTGGCGAATCAGGCGTCCGCGCGTAGCACCAAGAGCAGTGCGGACCGCTAACTCGCGTGCGCGGCTGGTAGCACGCGCGAGGAGCAGGTTTGCGACATTGGTACACGCGACGAGCAGCACCGCTAGAACCGCTCCCAGAAGGACCCATGAGGCTACGCGGGCGTCTTGTATCTGCCGGTCGCGGAGAGAGCGCACCCGGAAGGAAACCTCTTTGCGGAACTGGGGCGGAACGTAGTTGAGGGACTGCTGGTAGAGCGGCTCCATCGCGGCCGCGGCTTGCTTGATGGTGATGCCTGGCTTGAGCCGCGCAAAGGCGCGCAAGATCACTTGCCGGGCATTGCGATCGGTGGAGCCATCGAGTGCCGCCGGAACAAGAAGGTCGTCGTGGCCGAGGTTGGGCATTTCGAATTGTGGGGGAAGAACACCGACAACGACAGTGGGTTTTCCGTCGAGTGAAATCGTGCGGCCGGGAAGATTGCGATCGCTAGCGAAGCGCGAACGCCACAGCCCGTAGGAAACAAGCGCGACGCGCGGCGCGTGCGGTCGGTCTTCCTCGCTGGTGAAATTCCGGCCGAGGAATGGCTGAATTTCGAACGTCGGCAAGAATGTCGATTCAACGAGCGCGCACTTCAATCGCACCGGGTTCTTCTCGGTGAGGTCACAATCCGCCCCGCCGGGGACAAAGGATGTTACCGACAAAAACGGAGTCTGCCCTTTCTTCCAATCCACGTAATCCGGACCGAGCACGAACTCATTCGCTTCGAAGGGCGCTCTATCACCAAAGCTGACCAGCTCTTCGTCATGAGGATAGGGAAGGCTCCGAAAGAGAATCCGGTCGACCACGCTGAAGACTGCCGTGGTTGACCCAATCCCCAATGAAAGAGTGAGAATCGCAACCAGCGCGAAACCCGGGCGATTCCGCAAGCCTCGGAGAGCAAATCGCAGGTCTTGAAAGAGCGCGTCGAGAAAGGGGATGCTGCGCTGTTCGCGGTGCAGTTCTTTGGATTGTTCTACGCCGCCGAATTCGCGGCGCGCAGCGTAGCGCGCTTCTTCGGGCGGCATGCCTTTGCGAATGTTTTCCTCCGTGAGCATTTCCAGGTGCGCGCGAAGCTCCGCATCAAGGTCCCCGTCCAGTTGCCGCTTGCGAAATAGGCCGCGCATGCGCGCGCCGAAAATACGAAGCCGCCCCATCTCAGGCTCCTTCCGTACCGCCGAGAAGCCTGGTCATAAGCGCGGTCATACGCTCCCAACTCTCGGTCTCTGTAAGCAACTGTTTGCGCCCAGCGCGAGTGAGCGAGTAATACTTCGCCTTGCGGTTATTTTCGGAAGTGCCCCATTTGGAAGAGATCCAGCCGCGCTGCTCGAGCCGCAGCAAGGCTGGATAGAGCGTGCCCTGGTTCAGCTTGAGCAGATCCTCGGAAACTTGCTTAACCCGCTGAGCGATGCCGTAGCCGTGCAGCGGGCCCATGGCATGAAGGGTTTGCAGAACAATCAGATCGAGCGTGCCTTGCAAGACTTCTCCGCGCGGAGGAGCCATATTTTCTCCTTTAGATAAACAACAGGAGCATAGGCTCCTTCCTGTTGAATGTCAACAGGAACATCTTTTCCGGAACGCGTTAAATCTGCAAGTGTCCCCGGGGTCGGGCAACTTCCTAGTTCTCCGCTCGCGCTGGACGCCGTCCTCCTCAGAAGACAAGTTGACCGCCAAGCGCACCGGGCCTAGGATGGCCGGGCAAATCGTGCACCTACCGAAAGACAAGGGAGAGCGCCATGCGTCGATACTTGCAGTCTGTTTTGCTTCGAGCCGGTTTCTGTCTTTGTTGCACGGCCGCTTTATTCGTCTTTGCCCCATCAGGCTCCACGCAAGGTCTTGCCAGCGGCGACCTCTCGCGCTTGCGCTCCGTTGGCAGCGTCGAACTGTCACCCGACAGCCGGCGCATCGCCTATACCGTGACCATGCGCGATCGGCCCGGCCGCCCCTACGGCCAACTCTGGATCATGGATGTCGCCACGCAGAAATCCGTCCGCGTGGGCGGTGAAAAAGACTCCGGCGGCGGTCCACTGTGGTCGCCAGATGGCAGATGGTTCGCCTTTCGGGGCCACCAAGGTGAAAAGGGCGGATTATTTATTGCGCGGCCGGATGGTTCTGAGGTCACCTTTCTCGCGTCGATGAACGGCACCAACAGCCCGCTGCCGGGGACAGGCAACGATGTGACCTGGTCGCCCGACGGCAAGCAGCTCGCGTTCCTCTCCTCGACTCCTGGCCCGGAAGCAACGGAAGCCGCCGGAGATCCGATGGTGATCACGCGCTACCTCTATAAACCCGACGCCGGCGAAGGCCTGACCAGGTTCAACGACAATCAGCGGCTGCACATTTTTGTGGTGGACGTGGCCACAAAGCAGGTGCGCCAGCTCACGCAGGGCAATTTCGACGAGCATTCGACTGACTGGTCGCCCGACGGCAAGGAGATTCTCTTTGCTTCGAATCGCGAGCCGAATCAGGATGAGTTTTTCAATTACGACATTTTCGCTTTAAAGGTTGCGGACAACAGCATTCGCCGCCTGACCGCGACTGAATACAGCGAGTACGAGCCGCTCTGGTCCCCGGACGGCAAGCACATCGTCTATCGCGGCACCCGCCGCGGCCTGACCGACCGCGAGACGACCATGGAAGACACCCACGTTTGGGTGATGAACGCCGACGGCAGCGACCGCCGCGAAATCGGCTCCGTCTTGGACAACCGCCAGGGTGCGCCGCGTTGGGCGCCGGACAGCAGCGCCGTGTACTTCACTCTTCAGGAGCGGGGCAGTAACCACTTGGTGCGGTTGCCGATTTCGGGCGGCAAGCCGGAATACGTAGTGAGAGACGTCGGTATCGTCGCCAGTTGGTCCGTCGGCAAGGACGGGGCGCTGGCGTACAGTTTCGCATCGCCGCAGGACGCGACGGAACTCTATCTCAAAACGGCCAGCGGCGCGCCGCGCAAGCTAACGGACTTGAACGCGCAACTTTTTGCTGGAAAACAGATTGCCGAAGTCGAGTCCTTTACCTTCATCAGCAACGACAACAAGTTCGAAGTCGAAGCCTTCCTCACCAAGCCAATGGCAATGACCGCCACATCGAAGCACCCGCTCATCGTCAATATTCACGGCGGGCCGCACGGGCAAAATGGTCCGGCATTCAATTTTAAAAATCAGGTCTACGCGGCGCGCGGATGGGCCACGCTGAACGTCAACTATCGCGGCTCCACCGGCTACGGACAGAAGTTCGCCGACGCCGTCTTCGGCGATCAGGACGGAAACGAGGGACAAGATGTTCTGTACGCGGTGAGTGCGGCGGTGCGCCGTTACTTGTGGATCGATCGTGAGCGCCTGGGTATCGAGGGCGTGAGCTACGGCGGCCAACTCACGGACTGGCTCATCACGCAAACGAATGAGTTCAAGGCCGCCGTGCCCATCGCCGGGATCGCCAACCTCGTCAGCTACAACTACATGACCTATTACAACCAGTATGAAGAAATGGAATTCGGCCAATTCCTGCATCAGGGAAACTTGATGGATGTTGCGTGGGAACGTTCCGCGCTAAAGCATGTCGCTGCCGCGCACACGCCCACGATGCTGATGCACGGCGAAAATGACAACGATGTGCCCATCGCCGAAGCCGAGCAATTCTTCATCGCGCTGAAAGACGTGGGCACGGAGGCAATTTTCGTGCGCTATCCGCGCGAAGGCCACGGCCTCGCCGAAACCAAGCATCAGATCGATTCCATCGACCGCTGCATCGCCTGGTACGAAAAGCATTTCCCCAAACCCGGCGCGGAAGGCGTGACAAACGTCCAGCCCTAGCGGCTGCAACTAAACCCCGTTAATCACAACGTCGAGCTCGACCAGCGCTCGTGAGCGAAAGGAGTTTTCACACTGGAACTGCGGGGGCCAAAACAGAGAGCCCCAGTCACCTGGGGCTTGGTTCGTCGATTTGCGTGAAATCGAGTGGGGCCGCTTAAGCCTTCGCTTCCGTTCCCGCCGTCGCCACCGCAGCCACTTCCTCGCGGTCGGCGCGCTTGATGCGGGCGGCCTTGCCCTTCAGATCGCGCAGGTAATACAGCCGTGCCCGGCGAACTTTACCTTTGCCAACCACTTCAATCGAGCTGATCGTGGGCGAGTGCAGCGGAAAAATGCGCTCGATGCCCACGCCAAAACTGACCCGGCGCACCGTAAAGGTCGCGCTGGACGCCCGGCCCTTCTTGGAGATCACCACGCCCTCGAAGGCCTGGAGGCGCTCCTTCACTTTCTCGCCTTCGCCTTCCTGGAGGCGGACGTTGACGCGCACGGTGTCGCCCGCGCGGAATTCCGGGAGGTCTTTGCGCAGTTGCGCTTCATGTAGTTTGCGAATTACCGGATTCATGTTCCTATTTCCTTTTAGACCCACTCTGGCGGGGCCAACTCTTCAAAGCCAATCCACAATTATAGACAAATCGTCACATTTTGCCTAGCGGATTTCGAGGCAAACGCTGACTTTTCTAACGTTTCGCCATCAGCGGTAATCGTCGTTTTCCGCGGCTAGGCCGAGGCCGGGACCGACGAATTCCGGCGAATAACCGTCTGAGCGAAGCGTTCCATCTCTTCGAGCTGGGGACTGAATTGCAGCAGTACGAGATCAACACCGGCGCTTTCGAATTGCGTCAAGCGCTCCGCCACCTGTTCCGGCGTGCCGACGAATCCGGAGCGCAGGCCACGGTTCGAAACCGAATAATCTTCCAGGGAAACGCGCTGCTCCAGTTGCGTTCCGGCAAGCCATTGCTGGTAGTTCTGATAGCCCGCCGCGGATTGTTGGACATCCGTGATGCGCCCCAGCTCGTCCTGCGCTTCGCGTTCCGTGTCGCGAACAATTGCATATCCCGCGACTCCAAACTTGAGCGGCGGCAAGTTGCGCCGCGCGCGGCGTTCGCGCAGATCCGCGATCTTCTTCGCCACGTTTTCCGGCGGGTCGCCATGCATCAGGTACGCATCGCACTTTTCGGCGATCAGTTCTTTTGCCGCCGGGGATTCGCCTCCGGCGTAAAGCGTCGGCCTCGGCTTGGCGACTGGTTTCGGCTCGAGGACGTTATCTTCCACGCGGTAATACTTTCCGGAATACGAAAAATGGTCCTGCTTCCACACGCCATCCAAAACGTCGAGCCACTCGCTGGTGCGCGCGTAGCGGTCGTCATGCTGTTCGAACGCGACTCCATACTTGCGTGCTTCGTCCGCCCACCACGAGGAAACCACGTTTAGCGTGAGCCGCCCATTGCTGATCCGATCGATGTTGGCCGCCTGCTTCGCGAGCAACGCCGGAAGATGAAACGTCGGCCGTACCGCCACCATCAATTCGATCCGCTCGGTCACCGCGGCCAGCGCCGCCGCAGTGGACCAGGCATCCAGCGAAGGCGCCTCGACGCCCTTGATGTCGTTAAGATTCAGCTCCGCGATCAGCGTCAGGTCAAAGCCAATCTTCTCGCTCCGCTGCGCGAGCTTCTTGACATACGCCCAGCTCGTCTCCATGTTTTCGTTTTCCACGTTGCGCAGCCACCCGCCGAACACGGGAAGCCAGTAGCCGTATCTCATCGCGGGCCTCCGCTCACCACCGCGCGTTCCGGGCGGCTCGCTTGGTGCTGCTGCGCCTCCGCGATGAGGAAGTCAGCGAGTCGCGAGTAAGGATTGAAGCCGATGACGCGCACAGGATCGGCAACGAAATTCGAAAGCGCGTTCACGTCGTAATAAAGTTGCCGCCCCGTCCGGTCATCGATCACATACTCGATGCCGCCAACCTCGACGCCGGCGAGTTCCACAATTCGTTCCACGTCTTCGATCACCTGCCGCGGCGGTTCGTAGCCTTCTACTTTCATCCCGCTCTTCGGCGCGTCCACCGGGCACGCGATGCGCGTCAATTCTTCGCCTCGGGTGTTCTGGCAGATATCCGCCGGACACAAGTTGTAACTCTCGCCGGTGATGTGAATCTGGATGGCATAGAGAAATTTCCCCCCTAGAACCTCAACGCGCGTGATGATGCCGTCGCGCGCCGTAAACGCTTCCTGCACCAGCGCCGTGGAATCAATGCCAAAGTAAAGACGGTTCGCTTCTACGGCCGCGCGCAACTCCGCCGCCGAATTGAACCGTTCAATCCCTGCGCCGCTCCCGCCGATGTTCGGCTTAATCACCACGGGATACTCGATAGCCTCCGCCGCCTCAAGCGCCTGCGACGGATGATTGATGACCCGCGCTTTCGGATACGGCAATCCCAGTTTTTCCAGGTTCGTCAGTTGTAGCGCTTTCGAAATCTCATGACTGAAGCAACGATAGCCATTCACCACGCGCACGCCCTTACCTTCCAGGTGCGCAAGATAGTTCAGCGTGTAGAAAATCCCGTGCCCCAGCCCCCGCTGCCACGCCGAAGGACTCATGCGATTGAAAAGCAGCGAGTACTCACGCTCCGGCGATGCCACATCGTAGTTGTGGTGCCGCGCATCAATCTTCAGCCACGGCACGCCGCGTTCATCCAGTTGCTGAAACAGCGGCCGGAACCAGTCCGGATGCTCGTAGTAAATGGCGATGGGCTTTTCGAGCCCCCAGCTGTTCCCATTCATTTCCGTGCTCATGAAACCTCTCGTATCCCTTTCGAATCGCTCTCGTCGCAATCAAAATGGGCCGCTCGTCGTGCCCGCGTTCTTCTAACCTGCGGAATCCTCGAACTCCAGCGTCACACGGTTTTCATCAACGGTTTCCTACCTCATTATTCAGCATACCGAATCTGGCGCGCTCTTATTCCCCTGTCAGCGCGGCACTCGTGGCTCCCTGCTCCCGCCCAGCAATGCTCTAGATCAGGTCGGGACGGTTGCGCATGGTTTTCTCCAGCGCCGCAGCCCGCCTCCACTTCGCCACCTCCGCATGATTGCCACCAATCAACACTTCCGGAACGCCCCAGCCCCGATACTCCGCCGGCCGCGTATAATGCGGAAAATCAAGCAGCACGTGATTCGTAGTCGATGACTCGAGTTTCATGCGGCCGAGCGCATCCGCGGTCTCCGCATGTAGGCGCGCAGCACTAGTCCCGCCTGCCCCCGAAGACAAACCCTCGCTGAACGATTCATTCTGCGAGGACGCCTCGTTCCCAAGCGCGCCCGGAATGAGCCGCGCCACGGCATCCGTCACCAGCATCGCGGGAAGCTCGCCGCCGCTCAAAACGAAGTTGCCGATCGAGATTTCTTCCGTTGCCAGATGCTCCGCCACGCGCTCGTCGACGCCTTCATATCGCCCGCAAATAAATATGATGCGCTCGAGCTGCGCGTAGCGCCGCGCAGTCTCCTGAGTGAATACTCTTCCAGCCGCGGACATCAAGACGATCGCGGTTCTTGGATCGCGCGCGGTTTGTTGCCTCACGTCCCCAACACTCTGACCGAGAAGCGACTCCACGGCCTCGAAAAGTGGCTCTGGCTTCAGCACCATGCCCTCGCCACCGCCAAACGGCCGGTCATCTACGGTGCGATGGCGATCCTTCGTGAACACCCGCAGATCCTGCACGGTCACCTCGACGAGCCCCGCCTCTCGCGCGCGCCGAAGTATTCCGTGATCGAACGGCCCGGCAAAGAACTCCGGGAAAATGGTGATAAGGTCAAATCGCATCTGCCGCCAGTGTAACAAACAGGAGGGAAGGTTCGAGCGTACCTTCACGTGGAAAGAGTGGATTAGGCGGGCGATCTACCGGCATCAGTGAACGCGTCACTGGTGATAAGGGGATTTCTCAAAATCGAGTACCTCGGCGAATTCTTTTCGATTCAACGGCTTCAGCCGCAGAAAGCTTCCGGTCCACGTGTGGTTCGGAGCGTTGGCTACCCGAGTGCAGCACACAGCGCTTCCCAGAAGCTGCCCCGCACCTGGGACACGGGACAGCGAGGAGCATTTCTGGAGCCATGTCTTTCATTCTCACACCGGACAGGCTGCGCCAAAAAATGTCGGAAAGCTGTTCAAATTGAAACACTACTTACAATTAATCCTCATAAATGCTCACTCTCACCCAATTATAGTTCCAGCGACCAACCCGCGTTCGATCCGTGCGAGAGCTAGGATACCCAGCTGCACGAAGGTGTCATGGTCCAATTCTGTTCCTTCGAACAGGTTCTTCGCGCTTCCTCATTACCTAATCTTGGAGTCAAGCTTGGCAGATAGAGTCGATGTCAATCTCCGGGAGTTGCCCAATGGCGCTGTCGATCCTCTCTAGGAGACTTCATTGTTTGGTGCTTATAGCTCTGCTGGTAGTCGTGCTGGCGGGCTGTGGCGCCTATGGAAACGGCAACAACGGGGGCGGAGGAAGTTCGGCGGTTCCTCCGGTCCCGGTGGGTCTGGTGGCCACTGCCGGGAACGGCATTGTCTACTTCTACGTCGTTTCCGCGCTGAATGCCGCCGGCGAAAGTGCCAATTCCGCACAAGCGACGGCTACACCGGCCAACGTCACGGCGGACGTGACCATCACCATCGATCCTGCGAAAACCAAGCTCATCTCCCCGTATATCTATGGCATTAATTTCTATAACGGCGTCTCCGGCGCACCGCCGATGCTCACCTTTGATCGCGCGGGTGGCAATCGTTGGACCGCCTACAACTGGGAAACTAACGCCTCCAACGCCGGAAGCGACTATTTCTACCAAAACGATAGTTATCTGAGCAGT
>DATNLB010000383.1:0-9773 GCA_035603095.1 Candidatus Acidiferrales bacterium | reverse complement strand
ATTTTCCGCCAGCAACGTAAGCAACCCTGCCAGCCGCCGGTCGGTTGTGCCCGGTAAGGATTCCTGAGCCATCGGGATCTCGTCGCGCCCCTTCGCGCCGCCTAAGCTTACGTTCCCTCGATGCTGTCCACAAGCAAGCTGTGGTTTGCGGCAGGAGCCGAGTGTGTAAGCATCCCGGAAGAAAGAAAGTCGGCCCCGGTCTCAGCGTACGCCCGTGCGTTGTCGAGCGTGATCCCTCCGGAGATTTCGATCACGCAGTCTGGGCGAATCTCGCGCGCGGTCGCCACGCATTCCGCGGCGCGTTCCAACGGCATGTTGTCCAGCAGCACCGCTTCCGCTCCGGCCCCCAGCGCCTCAAGCAATTCTTTCTGGTTGCGAACCTCGATCTGCACCGGCAAAGGTCCCGGGCCGACGACCTCCGGATCCAGGCCGGCCGCATCGTAGGCGCTCGCCGCCCGCGGCGGTGGCGTCTTTGGTGAAACATAGGTATGCGCTTTGTCCAGCGCTTGCTTGATTCCCCCAGCCAGTGCGATGTGATTCTCCTTCAAGAGGATCGCGTCATAGAGTCCGAAACGGTGGTTGCTCCCGCCGCCCGTCTTCACTGCATATTTTTCCAGTGCCCGCAAACCAGGTGTCGTTTTCCTCGTATCCCGGATCCGCGTTCTCGTCCCCGCGAGTTGTTCCACAAAGCGCCGCGTCAGCGTGGCAACTCCGCAAAGATGTGCCAGAAAGTTCAACGCGGCTCGCTCGCCGGTCAGGATCGCGCGGGCGTTTCCCCTGACTTGCACGATCTCAGCGCCAGGTTCCACAAATGACCCGTCGTTGTGCGGGCGGGTGACCCGAATCTCCGGATCCAGCGCGCCGAAGACCTTTTCGGCTATCGGCAATCCCGCGCAAACGAGTGTTTGCCTGGTAAGGATTTTGGCCCGCGCCGTCGCCCGTGGCGGCACCACCGCTGCGCTAGTCGCATCTCCCGTGCCAATATCTTCCTCCAGCGCGCGCCGCACAAGCTCAGCAATGTAGCGAGAATTCCAATCCATAATACCCCGAAGAACTATGAATCTTTTTCCAGTTGCGACAGGCGATCTTGCAACTTGCGAAGTTCGATGCGCTGCTCGGCGAGTGTCGCTTCCAGCCCCTTAATGATTTTTTCCGGCGCGCGGCTCCGGAACGTCTCATCCCCGAGCTGCCGTTCCTTCGACGCAATGGCTTTCTGCAAACCCCCGATCTCTTTCTTTAGCCGCGTCTTTTCCGTTGCCACATCCACCGTGTCGGAATACGCGATGCGCACGTCAAAGATAGCCGTCGAGCGCACCGCCCCGCTTTTCGCATCGAACTGTTGGCGCGGAACGATGCGAAGTTCAGACAAGACCGCGAACCTCTCAATCGCTCCTCGATTCTCCTGAATCAGTGCGCCCGCACCCATATCGCTGGTAGAGAATTCCGCCGCCACTCTCTTTTTGGGATCGAGTTTCAGTTCCGCGCGAATGTTGCGCAGCGCCGTGACCACTTCCTGGATCGCTGCGACATCCCCCATCGCTTTTGCGTTCTTCCAGCGGTCATGCACTTCTGGAAATTGATCCAGCGCGATCGATTTCGCTCCGACTTTTTGCGGCAATTGATGCCAGAGCTCCTCCGTCAAAAAGGGCATGAATGGGTGCAGCAGCCGCAAGGCCGCATCGAACGCCGCGAAAAGATTTTTCCACGCCACGGTTGCCCGGTCGCGGTCCGCGCTCTGCAATTCCGGTTTCACCCACTCGATATACCAGTCGCAGAAATCTCCCCAGAAAAACTGATACACGCCTTGAGCGGCTTCGTGAAACCGGTAATTCGCTAACGCTTCATTCACCAATTCTACGGTTGCAGCCAGTCGCGCAAACATCCACGCATCCACCAGCGGAACGCCGCCACGATAAGCATGCGGCGCCTTTGCGCGCACTTCCGGCGCTGCCAACTCCTCCAATTTCGTCCCACTCTCTTCAAACTTGTCCAGGTTCACGAACAAAAACCGCGCCGCATTCCAGATCTTGTTCGCAAAGTTCCGCGAGCTTTGAATGCGATCCTCGGTCCAGATCACATCGCTGACCGACGCCGTAACCGCCAACGTGAAGCGCATCGCGTCCGTCCCGTATCTGCGGTTAACATCAATCGGATCGATTCCCGTGCCTTTGGACTTCGACATCTTCTCCCCGTCGGGGGTACGCACGATGGAATGGAGGTAAACAGCGCGGAAGGGAACTTTCCCTGTGAAATGCAGCCCCAGCATGATCATCCGCGCCACCCAAAAAAACAGAATCTCGTAGCCGGTGATCAGCAAACTCGTCGGGTAGTACCTCTTGTAATCCGGGGTCGCCGCGGGCCAGCCCAGTGTGGAAAAGGGCCACAATCCGGAGCTAAACCACGTATCCAGGACGTCTGGATCCTGTTCCAGTTTTGCCGATCCGCACTTTGTGCACTTCACGGGCGCTTCCCGGGCCACGATGATTTCCTTGCAATCGCCGCAATGCCAAGCCGGAATCCGGTGCCCCCACCAGAGTTGCCGCGACAGCGTCCAGTCGCGGATGTTTCGCATCCAGTTGAAATATTCCTCGCGCCGGTTATCCGGAATGATTTGGATTTCGCCTCGCTCCACCGCCGCAATCGCCGGCTCTGCCAGCGGCTTCATCTTGCAGAACCATTGCGTCGATACACGCGGCTCGACGATTGTCTTGCTCCGTTCACACAAACCAATGGCATTCGTGTGTTCCGTAATTTTTTCGAGCAGGCCCAGCGCCTTCAAGTCCTCAACAATCTTTTTCCGCGCCTCGAAGCGGTCCATCCCCGCGTAGGCCCCCGCCGCCGCGTTCATTTTGCCGTCATCGGTCATTACATCGATTTCCGCCAGCTTGTGACGCCGCCCCACCTCGAAGTCGTTGGGATCGTGCGCTGGCGTAATTTTCACCGCCCCTGTGCCAAACTCGCGGTCCACCATCGCATCCGCGATGATCGGAATCTCGCGGTTCATCAACGGCAGTAACGCTTTCTTCCCGACAAGTTGCGCGTACCGCTGGTCCTCAGGATTCACCGCCACGGCTGTATCCCCGAGCATTGTTTCCGGCCGCGTGGTAGCCACAACGAGAAAATCCTTCGTCCCCGCCACCGGATACTTGATGTACCACAGATGCCCCTGCCGCTCCTCGTGCAGCACTTCTAGGTCGCTCAGCACCGTCAGGCACACCGGACACCAGTTCAGCAGCCGGTTCTCCCGGTAAATCAGTCCCTCTTCATAGAGCCGGACGAATACTTCCGTAACCACGCGCGACAATTCCGGTGACAAGGTGAACTTCTCGCGCGACCAATCGCAGCTCTCTCCAATCTGTTTCATCTGCCGGGTAATCATGCTCCCCGACTCTTCTTTCCACTTCCAAACACGCTTCAGGAACTCTTCGCGCCCCAGGCTTCGGTAATCGATTCCTTGTTCCCCCAATTGCCGCACAACCACGCGTTGCGTCGAGATTGAGGCGTGGTCCGTTCCCGGCAAATAAAGCGTGTTGTATCCTCGCATGCGGTGCCAGCGCGTGAGGATGTCGATTTCCGTGTGGTCCAGCATGTGCCCGATGTGCAGCGATCCGGTCACGTTCGGAGGCGGAATGACGATCGAAAACACCGGCCCGGGCGCATTCGCATCCGCCTTGAACAGCTCTTCCTTTACCCAGAAGTCTGCCCACCGCGGTTCGATCTGCTGCGGTTCGTATGCCTTTGCTATCTCGCGAGCCATCCGGTGCACATCTCCGTGTAAGGGCGCGCCTTGGCCCGCCCTTCTCTGCCAGTTCGAATCGTCCAGAGTAATCTTCGACTATACGAGGGGAAAAGTGGCTGCGTCAATTCGGCCGGGCTCAGCCCCGCGAGAGAACGTTCATTTTAATGAGCACAAAACCAGGATGGATCTTCGAAGCTATGGGGGCAGCGAATCAAGACTTCTTCGATTTCATCTCTTCCTTAACCATGGCCGCAACGACCGGCTTCAGGATTTCTCGCGTGACCGCCTGCAGAACGTCGGGACTCAAGTTCGCGAGCACTTTGGCAACCAGGTCGTCCATGCTGCTTTGGGCCGCCTCCGCCTCTGCGGCTTCGTGTCGTGCGTAGAAGCTTTCACTGGAGGCTTGTTCCTCCGCCGTGAGCGTCGCGCCTTCGGTAACTTGCATGGCCTCCTCGCGGATGGCCGCAACCGCGGCCGCTGGCAAGTCAGCTTCCTCGATCACTTTCGGAGTCGGCTCGCTGGCAGCCTCAGTGGCTTTTTCCGCTCCATTGTTCGACGCCAGAGGAGCGGCCACCGGCACCGCAGTATCCCACGCCGAAGCAAGCCGGTTCGCCTTCTCCATCTCCGTATTCCACGGGTTTGATGGAACAGAAAACCATGACTCCTTGGGAGCATTCTTTTCCGGCTCGCTTTGCGTCACTTCCGGTGCGTTGGCAACCACCGCTTCCGTGGAGGATTGTTCGTGCTCTTCCACACGCGCTACTTCTTCCACAATCGCGGCACTCTCCGTCAAACTCTTTTCTTGCGAGGCCGGCGGACTCGCCGCCGCCCACGCCTCGGCCACAAATGGCGTACTCGCAATCGGCCCCACGAGCGCTGTTGCTTCCGGCATGCTGGCTGGGACGGGGGGCGCTGCCGTCACGAGGCTGCTTGTCACGGGCACCGCCTCAACAAGTTCCGGCTTTTCGTCTGCCGGTTCCCACGACTCTCCCTTTGCCTTCCTTGCTAGAATCTGCTCGAAACTACCGGAACGCCAATCCTTTGCCGCGCCGGTGGATCCGGCATCGGCATAACTCCCAGTTGCCTCAGGCCGCCATGGCCCAGCCGGTTTTTCTTCTTCCGTTTCCTCTTCCGTCTCCTCAAGATCCGGATCGCGCCAATCGCGCTCCGTCGCCAATTCTGGAAGCGCCGGCGGCAGAAAATCGGCATCTTCTTCCTTCTCATCCGCGTGTGTTTCCAGGAGGCTTCCAAAAGCCACCGTTTGCGAACCGCTATCTATTCGTACAGGCTCCGGACGCCCCGGCGCTTCATCCACAAAACTTTCCTGTTCGAATTCTGCCATGGCTGGTTCAGGTGGGCCGGCCGGCACAGGGGTGCTTGCCAGCGTCGGCACCGCCGCGCTACTTGGCCTGAGGAGGTCCGCGGCCCGCAAAGGCTCTGGCTCCGGAGTTTTCGCGGCGCTGGCGTTCCCGTGAGCCACTCCCGCCCGCTGCAAAGCGGACTTGACCATGGAAATCAAGGGATCCGGGGGCACAAACGGCTTCTTCAGCACCCCATCTGCTCCGACTCGCTGCGCTTCTTGCTCATCCAGTGGATCGAACGCGCCCACCAGCAGGATCACCGGGATATGCGCTAGCGAGGGATCTGACTTTACGTACTGGCAAACTTCATACCCGTTCCGGACCGGCATGAATACGTCGGCGAGCACCAGGTCAGGGCGAATATCTGAGATCTTCCGCACCGCCGCTTCGCCATTGCCAACGGCAACGACGTCGATCCCATGATCTTTCAGGGCGAGCCCCACCATCTTCTGGATGTTGCTGTTGTCGTCCGCAACCAGAATCTTGACCACTGAAAGTCCTCCGACCATACTCTACCCGCGTCTGCCACACCCAGCGCGCGGCCATGCCGAACGACCTACATCACCTACATCAATTGTATTGGAGCATCCGCTAGATTCCGCGTCAATCTCAACAGGGCAGGTGTGTGTCGGAAATGAATACTAAGGTTTTGGGTCCTGCCAACCGCCCGCTGGAGCTAAAAAGCGCCCGGGGTGCAGCTCCATTCGGCCGCACCCCGTAATGTTTCTCCTGATCTTCGCCCTGCTGCTAAATTTCACCAGGGCAATACTTTTCTCAGGCCCTTTTTCTTCTTGCTAGTCGATTCTTTCTTGCCATCCCCATTGGCTCCATTTTGCGTTCCGTCTTGCACCGTTGAGCCGTCCGTTTTGGATGCATCAGTAGTCTGACCCTCGCCGGTTGGCGTTGCATCGGTCTTCGGAGCGGTGTCGGCAGTTCCCGCCGCCGTCGTCGTACCAGCCGCGGAACTCCCCGCCGCTGCTGGCGCCGTTGGATCCGGTTGCGCCGGAGGATTCGCATCGCCTTCCCCCGCGGTTGGAGCCACATTCTCCGCACCGTCCGTTGTTGCGCTGCTGCCTCCTACCCTTACGGTCGCGACGATTCCTGTGCCCGCGCCGCCGATTTGCGGTTTCCCGCCCCCGGTCAAAACATCAATTCCCGCTTCGCTCTCCGACTCTGGAGTCATCGTCGGCTTTCCGATTGTGGCTGCCGTCCGCATCTCCTGCCCAGGGCCGCTGCGGATCAGAGCCAGCGGTTTCTTGATGAGCATTTCACGTTGCCGCGGCGCATTCTGTTCCGCCGTCATCCACGCCACGGCCTGGGGATCGGGTTGCGGCACCGGGGCTCCAAGTGTCTTCAGCCTGTTCTTCGCGTTGGGAACCAAAGGCGACAGCGGATAATTGCGAACGATCCGCGCGTAATACGGAGCGGCAAGCTCCTTTTTCTCCGTGGATTGCCATATATTCCCGAGCATCCATAGCGCTTGGTCGGATTTGCTGTAGAGCGGGTACCGGTTTACGATCGCTCTAAGCCTGGATTCCGCGGCCTTCTTGTCTTCCTTCACGTAGTAGTAGTAACCGATGCGGAAGTCGCCTTCCGCCAGCAGTTCCTGCACTTCGCGCAAATGCTGTTCCGCCTTCGGAGCCAGCGGATCGTTCGGATATTTTGACAGGAACGTTTGGAACTCGTCCTCGGCCGCGCGGGCGTGCGTGCGGTCGCGGTCCGGCTTCTCCATCTGTTTGTAGTGCGTCATCGCCACCTGCAACTGCGCGTATGCCGCTTCCGGCAACATGGGGAAAAAGATGCCGAAATCCTTGTACGCCTGGACTGCCTGCGTCATATTCGCCGTTCCGCCTTCTTTGTAAAACGAATCGGCGATTGCCAGCTTGGCCTTGGCAAGATACTCGCTGTCCGGATAGGTGTTGATCAGCGTCTGCAGGTTCAGCCGGCCGACTTCATGCCGCCCGTGCTTGACGTCATCCATCGCCTTGTCATACAGAATCTTATCGGGCTCCGCGGTATTCTCCGCGCTGGTCGACTTATTGACCTTCTTCTTCTTATGGAAGATTTGAGCATCGCACCGCGTGGCGCTCAGCAGAAACAGTCCGGTCATCACAAATAGAGCCGACCGCTTGGCGGCCGCTAGGAAGGAAGTACCGTGCAAACTTCACCTCTCTCTCGAGTCTCGGGTCCGCGCCACCTTCCATAAGCGCCCAGGGATTCGCCCGGACTCTCGGTGGCTTTGCAACATTCAAGTATAACCTGAACGAAAGGCCAGGCCGAACAACTACTTTGCCCCCGGCCACCTCCCGCCCAAGATACCCCCTCTCTGTGATGCCGTCTCGCCAGACGAAGGGTTGCCTTCGATCTCTCACAACCTTTGGAGTTTTTCAAATCACCGTAACAATCGCTTGCCGTTCTTTCAATTACAATGCCATCATCCGCATGCTGGCAGTTAGGACTTGCACCCTTTCAAAATGGACAAACGTAAATTTCTCTTCGTCTCGCTCTCCGGTCTCATCGGTGACATCGCTTGGCAGGTGCTCAAGGAAGGCCACGACGTCCGCTACTACATCGAAGCCGAAAAAGAGCGCGACATCGCCGATGGCTTCGTTCCCAAATCCAAAGATTGGGAAAAAGATGCCAAGTGGTCCGACATCGTCGTTTTCGACGACACCCTCGGCCAGGGCGCCAAGGCCCAGGCCCTCCGCGCTTCCGGTAAGCCCGTGATCGGCGGCACCCCTTACGCGGACCGCCTCGAAGACGATCGCTCCTTCGGCCAGGAAGAGCTCAAATCCGCAGGCGTCAGCATCATTCCCTACGAAGATTTCGATTCTTTCGACCCCGCCATCGAGTTCGTCAAGAAGAATCCCGACCGCTACGTCATCAAACCGAGCGGGGAAGCGCAGAACGTCAAGCGCCGTCTGTTCGTTGGGGAAGAAGACGGTGACGACGTCGTCCGCATGCTCGAGGCCTACAAAAAAGCCTTTTCCGACGAAATTAAGGTTTTTCAGCTTCAGCGCCGCATCAATGGCGTCGAAGTCGCCGTCGGCGCTTTCTTCAACGGCAAGAAATTCGTCACACCGGTCAATATCAACTTCGAGCACAAGAAGCTTTTCCCCGGCGAAGTCGGGCCTCCCACCGGGGAAATGGGGACCGCTATGTTCTGGAGCGAGCCCAACCTCCTCTTCAGTCGCACGCTTCTCAAAATGGAGTCCAAGCTCGCCGAGGAAGGCTTCGTCGGCTACATCGACCTCAACTGCATCGTGAACAACAACGGAATCTATCCGCTCGAATTCACTTCCCGCTTCGGCTACCCGACCATCAGCATCCAACAAGAAGGCATGCTCACCCCGATCAGCGACTTCTTTTGGGAACTCGCTACCGGCGTCGAGCCCAGGTGGCGCACGCGCAGCGGATTTCAGATTGGCATCCGCATCGTCGTCCCGCCGTTTCCCTTTGACGACGACGCCACTTTCGAATCCTTCTCGAAGAACAACGCTATCGTCTTCAAGAAGCCCAACATGGAAGGCATTCACATCGAAGACGTAAAGGAAGTGAACGGCCAGTGGTTGATTGCAGGCACCTCCGGCGTTGTGCTGGTCGTTGTCGGCATCGGCCAAACCATGAAGCAGGCTCAAGCCCAGGTCTATTCCCGCATCAAAAACGTCCTCATCCCCAATATGTACTACCGCACCGACATCGGCGACCGCTGGGCCGAAGACTCCGACAAGCTCCACAACTGGGGCTATCTGCGCTGAAAATCCGGCCTCCCGCTTACTCCAGCACTACCGCGCGTCCTTTGTGCAAATCGTTTTTCGCAAGAGTAAACGAGAGAAAGAACATCACCCCCGCGCAAACCGCCAGCACCCAATAGGTGTCCATGTACGCCAGCGTCGTGGCTTGCGCCTGGAGGCCTTGATAGAACCGCGCCAATGCCTGTCGTTGCGCCTCGTGGCCGCTCAACCCTGCATGCATTAGCTTCTCCGCCAGCGCTTGAATCGTCCCTTGAAAGTTGGGATTGACAACAGTAGCGTGCGCACCCAGCGTTTCCTGGTGGAACTGCGCCCGCCTTGCAAGGATCGTGGTCACCAGCGAAGTTCCCACGCTGCTTCCGATATTCCTCATGAAATTGATCAGCCCCGCCACCGCATTATTCTTTTCCCCCGGAACTCCTGTATACGCCACCGTCGAAGCTGGAATGAAAATAAATCCCAAAGGGACGTATTGCAGGATCCTCAGCCACGTCGCCGAGCCGAAGCTGATTTGTAGGTCGATTCTCTTCGTCGAAAGGTACATCGTGCAGGTCAGCGCCAGCCATCCAAAGGCGATCAGGTGGCGTCCCTGAATTCTTGTCGTCAGCCTCCCCACGAGCGGCAGTTCCATCAACAGCACCAGAGCTGCCGCGGACATCACCAACCCGGCCTTTTCTGCCGTATACCCCATCAGCGTTTGCAGAAATTGCGGCATCAGCACCGTGGAAGCGAACGATATCGCCCCAACCATGAACATGACCATGCTGGCGGTTCCGAAATTTAAGTTCTTGAACAGCCGCACATCCACAATCGGTTCTTTGTGATTCCACTCATAGATAGCCAGCGACACCAGGCATACGCCCGCAATGATCGCCAGCGTCAAAATAAAATTTGACCCAAACCAATCGTCCTCTTGTCCCT
>DATNLB010000402.1:0-13536 GCA_035603095.1 Candidatus Acidiferrales bacterium | reverse complement strand
CGCGAAAAAGCAAGAAGGATTCGCTTCGCCACATCCGCGCGCCCGGTCGCAAGCGTCAACCCTGGCAAAGCAATCATCGTGTCGCGGCCCCAGTCGCCGAACCAGTGATAACCAGCGATGATGCTGCGGCCGTCGGGTTCTTCGGGCAAGCTGCGCTTCACAATAAATTGATCGGCGGCAAGGATTAACTGCCAAAGCCACGAGGGCGCCTCTTCCGCAAGGGATTCGTTTTTCGCTTGCCAGTCCTGGAACAGTTTCACGTCGTAATTCACGCGCTCCGCCCGGGCGGTTTCTCCGTCCAGCAAGGCGTTTGCTTCCGTGGTCGCGACAAACACCACACTGGAACCGATTTCCAGTTTTGCGAGGAATAGCGCGGCAAAAAGGCGATCTTCACGGTCATTAAGGCCCCGCGCAGTTTCTTCCCCAAGAAAGCAGTCAAGGAACCACTCGTGGCGTGGCTCGCAGGTAGCTGCACTGCTTCTCAGATAAAACGGCGCTGCGCCGTCGAATGCGAGCACTTCTACGCCATGCTCTACCGGTGTGATATTCATGCGCCAGTCGCCGGCATGGGTCAAGGAATGGAAGTCGCGATAACTCACCAGCGCCTTCAGTTCCATTTCGAGGGCCTTGCCTCCCCGCACGAGAGTGTACTGAATATAGGTGGTGTTTTCGCCCTGGCGCATCCAGACACGTTTTTCCAGAAGCGCATCGGCTAACGCGTAAGTCCACACCGGCGTCGAGCCTGCCAGGTGAAAATCCTCGAGCAGTAGTAACCCTTGCGGATCGACGGCGCCGCTAGCCCAGCGATGCGTGGCGAGAGAGAAATCCGCCCCCTCGTAGTGGACTATTTCGTCGATGGCCGACACCAGCTGCGTGCGGCCCACGGGCGGCTGCAGGGCGGCGACCAGCAGTCCGTGGTAACGGCGAGTCTGGCTTCCGGCAACGGTGCCGGACGCATATCCGCCAATTCCGTTGGTAACGAGCCACTCGCGCGACTCGGCAGCGGCAAGGTCGCCGCAAATCTCGCGGCCAAACTGAACTTCCGCCTGTTCCGGCACCCACCGCTCCTTGGTCGCTGAGGATTTCACCCGGCCCGCAATCCAGGCCGACTAACACAGATTCATTTCTTGCACGAATGTTTCAGCTATCTCCATAGACCGGGATGGCGGAGCCGTGAATGACTCTGGCATCGTCACTGCATAAAAACAGGATGACGCGCGCGATGTCCTCAGGCTTCGGCCACTTCGCAAAATCCGCTTTCGGCATGGCCTTGCGGTTGGCCTCTGTGTCTATGATGCTCGGGAGAATCGTATTCACGCGAACGCCGCTGCCCTTCAAGTCCTCGGCTAGCGAATCCAGCAGCGCCACCGCGGCGGATTTTGAAGCCGCGTAAGCGGCTGCGCCACCGGCATGATCGACCGCCGCCTTCGATGCCACGTTTACGATGGCTCCACGACCCTCTTTCAACATTGCTCTTACCGCGGCGCGCGATAGCGCGTACCCCGAGCGCAGATTCAGAGCCAGCATCTGTTCGAAAACTTTCGTCTCCAGCTCCCACAACTTCACGCCACCCGCGTAACCACCCACCGCATTGACCGTGGCGTCCAACCGGCGATACTTCCCGACGATTTTTTCGATCAACTGACGTACGGCGGCTTCATCCGTGACATCAACGGCGAATCCATCGAGCTGTGCGGTATTGACGCCCGCTGTGATCTTCAAGGCATCCAGCTCTTCCTGTTTTCGATAGGTGGCGACGACCTTGGCGCCTTCCTCGAGGAATGCCAGCGTCACGGCGCGTCCCAATCCTCCGGTGCCGCCTGCCACCAGAACCACTTTCCCCTCGAATCTCGCACTCATCAGCGCACCTCTCCGGTCAACGTCTACTCGCCGCTTTGTTCAATCAGTTTTGCGACCAGGCCTGTCCAGCCGGTTTGATGACTTGCGCCGAGGCCGGCGCCGTTGTCGCCATGAAAATATTCGTAGAAAAGGATGAGGTCGCGCCAGTGCGGATCGCTCTGGAACAGTTCCAATCCCCCTGCCACCGGGCGCCGCCCGTTTTGTCCGCGCAAGAAAATATGGGTGAGCCGCCGGGAAATTTCCGCGGCTACCTGCCATAGATCGGATTCGTTGCCGGAATAGGTGGGGCACTCCACTTTGAAATCTTCGCCGTAGTAGTGATGATATTTCTGCAGGGATTCGACCAGCAGATAATTGACCGGAAACCAGATAGGCCCGCGCCAGTTCGAATTTCCCCCAAAGAGGCCGGTCGTGGATTCCGCCGGTTCGTAGTCAACGCGGCTCGTATTTCCGTTCACATGAACTTCGTAGGGATGGTCCTCGTGGAAGCGCGAAAGGGCGCGCACGCCGTAAGGCGAGAGGAATTCCGTTTCGTCCAGCATGCGGCTGAGCATGCGCCTGAGCTGTTTGCGATTCGCGAGCGATAACAAGCGTCGCACGCCGCCCGCGGAACGCTGCGTCATTTCAATGTGTTCGGGCACGTCCGGATGATTGTCGATGAACCATTGCATGCGCCGCTTGAATCCGGGCAGGCAATCGACGATCTCCGGCTCCAGCGTTTCCACCGCGAACAGCGGGATCAGGCCCACCATCGAACGGATTTTCAGGAAGTGCTCCTCGCCATTGGGAAGTTTCAATACGTCGTAATAAAAACCGTCTTCATCATCCCATAGCGATTGCCCGCCGGCGCCGAAATCGTTCATGGCGCGCGCGATGTACACGAAATGCTCGAAGAACTTGCTGGCCACATCTTCGTAGGCAGGATCTTCCTTGGCCAGCTCAAGTGCGATCGCCAGCATGTTCAGACAATACATGCCCATCCAGCTAGTGCCGTCGGACTGTTCGAGGTGGCCGCCGGTGGGGAGAGGCGCCGAGCGGTCAAAGACTCCGATGTTGTCGAGGCCGAGGAACCCGCCTTGAAAAATATTCGCGCCGTCAGGGTCCTTGCGGTTCACCCACCAGGTGAAATTAAGGAGCAGCTTGTGAAAGACTTTTTCCAGGAAGGCGCGATCGGCAGTACCGCGCACGCGCCGATCGATTTTGTAGACGCGCCACGCCGCCCACGCGTGCACCGGTGGATTCACGTCGCCAAAAGCCCATTCGTAAGCGGGCAATTGCCCGTTCGGGTGCATGTACCATTCGCGCAGCAACAGGATAAGCTGATCTTTGGCGAAATCCGGGTCAACCAGTGCTAGCGGAATGCAATGGAAAGCCAGGTCCCACGCCGCGTACCACGGATACTCCCATTTGTCCGGCATGGACATGATGTCGTCGTTGTAGAGATGCGTCCAATCCTTGTTGCGGCCGTTCCAGCGCTCCGGCGGTGGCGGGGGGCCGGCGGGATCGCCCTCCAGCCAGGCTTGAACGTCATAGTGATAAAACTGCTTCGACCACAGCATCCCGGCAAACGACTGCCGCATGACGGCTTTGGCATCGTCGGAGAGCTCTTTAGGGATTCTTGCAGCGTAAAACTCTTCGGCTTCTTTTTGGCGCGTCACGAACAGGCCGTCGAATCCAGCATCAAAGTCGTTAGTGCCGGGGACGCCTGCGGCGCGCTCGGCTTCGCCGGGCGAAACTTCTCCGCCCACCTTACCCACACCAGTCTCCATCCCCCCAAGAGGCTCCATGTCGGTGAGTCTCAGTTTGAGCGTGACGAGCTGACCGGGATTAAGTTCAAGCGGGTAATACGGGGCTACCTTCGTTCCCATTTGCTCGGGATTGACGGCCGCCTTGTTGCCGCGAATTACATATTCGTGGAATGCGTCTTTCACGTAGGGTGACCGATTTTTTCCGCCGAAAAGACGCGCGCTGTTGGTTTCGTTTTCCGTGAACAACAATTCGGGCTGCCCCGCGCACAGCAGCCAGCGCTTTCCGTATTGCCAATGCTGCAACTCAACGCAGGCCCTTCCGGGCGGGCCCGTCCCTTTTCGCGCCACCGGCCGCCGCAGATCCTTGCCCCAGGACCACGTGTTTCGAAACCAGAGTTGCGGAAGGATGTGCAAAGTGGCGGCTTCCGGCCCGCGATTCACCGCCGTGATTCGAATGAGTATGTCTTCGACGTCCGCTTTCGCGTACTCCACGAAAATATCGAAGTAGCGATTGCCGGAAAATGCTCCGGTATCGAGCAGTTCGAATTCCGGATCGCCCTTGTCGCGCCTGCCATTTTCTTCCACGAGAGATTCGTACGGAAATTCGGTCTGCGGATATTTGTAAAGCATGCGCATGTAGCTGTGTGTGGGAGTTGAATCGAGGTAGAAATAATATTCTTTCACGTCCTCGCCATGATTGCCTTGATTCCCGGTCAGGCCAAAAAGGCGCTCTTTCAAAATGGAATCTCGTCCGTTCCATAACGCCAGCCCAAAGCAGATCATTTGGTGACGGTCGCTGATGCCGCCGATGCCGTCTTCCCCCCAGCGATACGCGCGGGAGCGAGCGTGATCGTGCGGAAAAAATTCCCAGGCCGTGCCCCCGGGACTGTAATCCTCGCGGACCGTTCCCCATTGCCGTTCGGAAAGATAGGGCCCCCACCGCTTCCAGTGCTTCGTTCGAATGCGCGCTTCTTCGAGCCGGCGGTCTTCCGTGGTCTGGGTTCGTGGCATGGTTGGATGGCCCTCTCGCGCGAAAGTTTCAGGTTATGGTCGCACTTTCCCGCGGAAAACAGCAGCGCTCACGTCGGAACGCGTGCCTGTTCCGGCAAGCCCCGCGGGCACCAGACTGACCTCATGCATCGGATGCAGGAAACCGCATTTTGGGTCAGAGTATCTTTGCACGAAGATTGCTACTGACAAGGATTTTGCTGATGCCGAGGTGAAACCGGGGGGCCGGGTGATTCGTTGTACTCTAGGGGCCTCCGAAGCTTCAGTTCGATGGAAGACAGTTTTGAGGAGAGTAGCCATGTTCGAATCCAGCAGCCGCCCCGTTATCAGCCGGCGTTTGGCGATGCAGCTTGTCAGAGCCCTCTGCGGCAGCGCGTTATTTCTGCTTGTCCATTTGCCGGCCGCACACGGGCAATCCCCGGATCATTCCAGTGATGAACTCCGCAAGCTCAACCAATCGGTCAACGCGCTCATCAAGAAAGTGTCGCCCAGCGTGGTGCAGATCCTGGTAACGGGGTATGGCCCGCTTGAAGAAGGTGAGCGCGGAAACACCAACGCGGTGATCGGCCGGCAGCGCGCGATCGGCTCGGGATTCGTGATCGATCCCAGCGGGTACATTGTGACGAACGCGCACGTGGTGAACGGCGCACAAAAGGTGCAGGTTGTGGTGCCGTCCGCAGAGGCGGATGGCTCATTGGATGCCGCGCTGTCGACTCGAACGACAATCATACCGGCGCGCATTGTTGGAGTGTCCCGCGAGATCGATCTTGCGGTGATCAAAGTTGACGCGGAAAAACTTCCCGCGCTGGCGCTGGCTGTGTACCGAAAACTGGGCCAGGGAGAAATTGTTTTTGCCTTCGGGAGTCCGGGAGGATTGCGCAATACGGTCACGATGGGGGTGGTTTCAGCGGTGGCGCGCCAAACGGAGCCGGATTCCCCAATGATCTACATCCAGACGGATGCGCCGATTAATCCGGGGAATTCGGGTGGTCCGCTGGTGAATGTGAATGGAGAAGTGGTGGGAGTGAATACTTTTATTTTGACGCAATCGGGCGGAAACGAAGGGCTGGGATTCGCGATCCCGAGCAACGTGGTGAACGTGGCTTACCGGCAATTGCGAAAGTTCGGCCATTTGCACCGCGCTGAAATTGGAATCGGAATCCAAACGATTACGCCAAGCATGGCGGCGGCACTGGGCCTCCCGCGAACGTACGGGGTGGTCGTCTCCGACGTCTTGCCGGGCAGCACGGCCGAAGCGGCAGGCGTACGGATCGGAGACGTTTTGGCGGCCGTGGATGGAAAGTCCGCCGACAATCTGCCGTTGGTGGCATTTCATTTCTATTTGCTGGAGACGGGAGACAAAGTCCATCTGGACATCTTTCGCGGAAAAGACCGGCTGGCTTTCGACGTCCCGGTGATGGAGCCGCCGCGCGATATGGATCAGATCACCGCGCTGGCCGACCCGGAGAAAAATCTTGTGCCCATGCTGGGAATTCTCGGGGTGGAAATTGATAAGAAAATTGCATCGATGGCGGCGGATTTGCGGGACCCGTATGGGATTATCGTTGCTGCGCGTTCGGCGGGGGCCAGCGTGGAAGTGCCGCTGAACGCCGGAGACGTGATTCGCACGCTGAACGGTCAGCCCATGACTACGCTGGACCGTCTGCGTGGTGCGCTCAAAGCTCTGCCGCCGGGAGCGCCCGTTGCTCTGCAGATCCAGCGCGACCAGAAGCTGTTGTTTATTTCGTTCACACTCGATCAGCCATGACGAGCGGCGGAGGGGTGGGAGGGTTGAAAGTTGACACTCCCGAGCCGCTCGGGATTTCCGATCGAAGGTAGAAAGCTTGAAGAATTAAGCAGATGACTCCCCCCTATGTTTTTGAAACGATATGATTCCAAAAGGGTTAGAGGGTGGGGGTCGGTAAACGATATGATTCCATGGGGGTTAGGGGGAAGAGAGCGAAGCGTTGCGGGCGCCCCCTCCCCTCCCCCTCCCCTCCCATGTTTTTGTAAAGGATTGACACGACAGGGTTTAGAAGTCGGCATGACAAGGTACAACGTCAATATTGTTGTCGACACCCGCCGCATGGAACTCCTACGGCCGAGGCGACCTGCACTTCATCACCTTCGGTTGCTACCGGCGGCTCCCTTGAGGAGCAGAGAGATTTCTCCCGTTGGTCGAAATGACGGGCATGGGGCGGGAAAAAGGAAAGAGGGAAAAAGCTGGGCGCGATCCGACCGGGTCGAGTTCCTCGCGCCCGTGCAAAGGAGAAGGCGGGCTGAGGGTGCTACTGGGTTGGAGACGGCGGCTCGGGGGCGGGGGCGGCAGGCTTGGTGAAAGAGCGGAGGAGGGTGATCTTGGTGCCGGTGTTTTCCGCGGCGAGGGAGACGGCGCGAACCTGGTCGCCGCGTTCGCCGACGAAGGCGATGTCGTCATCGGAAATGCGGGAGTCGCGGAGGGCTTCGGGGAGCTTCTTGGGGCCGCTCTCCTGGCGCGCGAATTCGGGGCTCAAGTGCTCGAGATACCAGCTGGCGACATATTCGCGGGAGGCGTTCGAATGGTAAGTGCTGGCGAGGACCTGGGGCCGGTCGTCATCGAGCTGGAGGTGCGCGGCGGCCGAGCCGGGAAGCACGAGAGTCGCCGCCGGATAAACGGGCAGGCCGGGGCCGACTTCCCTGGCCTTTTCAACACGGAATTCGCCTAGCGGAGTGCGCACGGTGGTTTTGTCGCCGCTGGCGCGGAGTCCGAGGGCATTGATCACGCGCGAAGTCATCAGCAAGGCCCCGCCAAGAAGAATGCAGAAGCCGCAGGTCATGGCGATCATCATGAAGAGAAGCGATTTGGAAGAAGAAGATCCCCCGGAAGCTGAACTGGAGTTTGCCATAGCGTGTTTCTCTCCTCAGTACACGAGCGCGGCGGGCCCCCGATCATTTCCCCGAAGACGGCTCCGGAAATGCCGAAGTTAGCCCGCTCAACGCGTCTCTTCCTCGTCCCTCCGAAAGAACGCTGCCCCGGGGACGCGGGGCCGCGCGGTGCGCAGCAGCCTGCTGCAGATTACTGGGTCGGCAGAAGAAGCTGCGTAAATCCAGTCGTGTTGATGTCGCGGAACATCGGCGTCCGCGGCGGTAAGAGCGTAGGATCCAGGAAATTCACATCGAACTTGTAGCCGCGGGTTGGCGGGCTGTAGTTGTTCCCACCGGAATTGAACAGCCCGGTTGCCTGGCGGTTATAGAACAAGCTGACGAGGGAGCCCTCATAGTTCAACGTTGCCCCATTCCAATGTTCGAGAAAGCGGAGGAAATTGTGGACACCACCGTCGGTACCGAAGTCCTGGCTGCCATCGACCGCAGTGTTGTCCCAAGGGGGAATATGGAACGAAACTTCCTTGCCGGCGAGCACGGCCGTTCGGACGTAGGTCGTGGCCCCGGAGCGCAAGAAGGCGACATTGAACGGAGAGGCGAAGGAATTGACGTCGTTCCAGTTGACCGAGAGAATGGTAATCGCGTCAGCAGCCACGGAGGTGGCGACGCTGGGGTTCGTAAAGCCGCCCCCGGCGGAGTTCGCGTTGAAGTCTCCCTGTATGTAAGCCGGGTTTTCCGTCGCAATGGTCAGACCGCAAGAAACACCGCCCGGGCAAACGGGCATGGTAATGAGGCTGCCATTCACGATCTTGACGGCCCGGCGGAAGAGGGCATTGGGATTTTCGCGGCCGTCGTTGTTCTGCTTCAGAAAGGATCTAGGCCACGGGCTGATGCCGCCTGAGCCGCCGGTGAGGCAGAGCGGATCGGCTTGCACGGCGGCGTTGGGCAAATTCGAAAAGAGAGTAGCTGCGGTGGCGACACCGGTGCTGTCCACGAGACCGAGTGGGAATGTGTTCTCACCGTAGATGGCGAGGACACCGGAACCAGCGGGATCCTCAGCCGAAGGTCCCCCGGTAGCAGGGATGGGCTCGATCTTGTTATCCGGGCAGCCCTTGGGGTCGCCTGAATTGACGAGGTCAAAGTAGCCATATTCTCCGGTTTCGTGCGTGGAGGGCGAAAGGGGAGGCCAAGTGCCGACGGCCGTTCCCGGGGGGAGAAAGTTGCCGCGGCGGTCGGAGATGTAGACGACGAAGTTGTTTGGCGCGACCTTGGGATCCTGGGTGGTCGGGCCGGAAGAGCCGATGGTTCCGCTGAACCACGCGGCGAGGTTCTTAGCGTCGAGCTCGACGTAGTTCATGATGCCGCCCAGGGTAACCTGGTTGTTGAGGGCGGGAGCGGGCTCGCGATTGTACCCTTCGCGTGTGTCATAGAGGGCGTTGGGCCAATAGTCCGAAGGGTTCGGCGGGGCGAGTGTTGCAGTGACGCCGCAGGGCCCCGTAGCGCTAGCGTAATTGGACGGATTATCACGAACCCGCTCGAGGCGAATCACGGCTTTGGGGTGAGGGTCGAGACAGGTGGAAGGAGCGATTTGCCCGCCGGGCAGTCCCGGCAACTGGGGAGGCGTCAGCGACACAGGATACAGGTTGCGCCCCGCGTAGCCGAGGCTCAAAATTTCTTTGGTCACGTCGGTGTAACTGCCACAGGGGCTGCCGTAGGAAGTCTGAGCGTCAATTTTGATGAAGCCGGTGACGATCGGTGTGTTGGTAGGCTGCCAATAGCCGTCGGCGGGATTGTAGCCCGCGGCGACCGTGGTGCCGGCGGCGCCCGAGGACGCCAGAGGCAATAAAGTTGTGCCAGCAGCAGTCATGGCCGTTTTCAGGGCCGTCGCATTCGCCGTTGCCCAGCTCGCGACGGGCAACGCGAGTTCTGCCAGGTTAAACGGGGCCCCGCCACTGACGCAGTCCAAACCAGTGATGTCAGCCGCATTATCCGAAAGCAGAATGCGCAAGCTGGCCTGGGAAAAATAACGCTCGCCGAGTACGCCGGAGTTTGCCACCTTTTCGCCGGCTAAAGGGCGGCGGATCATGTCAACGGGCTTGGAACTGCCGTTGCCAAGGAGCACGATCGTCAAGTTCAGTGGCTTCACGCCGCTACGGAGGTTGCCATTATAGGAAGCGGAGATGGACGGCCAATTGGGGTTCTTGCCTGTACCCAAGCATGAATTCAAGCTTCCTTGACCGAATCCGAGGGGCTGCATGGAACCACCATTGGTGATCTGAACGGTGCCGGGGTGCTGACCGGCGGCGGATTCGGGGTTTGAATTCGAGAGACAATCACGAAGAATATCCTTGGTGGCCGTGACCGGGCTTCTCAGCCACAATTGGCTGCCGCTGTCGAGGAAAAGATTGCCGTTGGTGTGCACACGGCCGCCGAAGTCAAAATTGGGGCCGGGGAAGAAACTCAGGTCGGTGTCCGAGTATATGCCGAACTGGAAGAGCGGAATGCCGACAGTCTGGGTAGTCCGCACCAGTTTAGCTTCACCACCGGTTGCAGTGCGGGCCGCGACAGTCAGCGTATAGGTCGTCTCCAGCGCACTCATTCCTTGAAACGCGCTGGAGCCCGATTTAATCTGGGCGAACTGAGATAGGGGATTGCCGTTGACGTCCTTGGGGTAAGCAATCGCATAAGTGCTGTTGCCCAGGACATCAAGGTAGGAAACGCCGGTGCTTGAAGGAAGAACCGGCGGCTGCGTCGCCAGTGCATCAACTTGTGCTCCGGTCGGGGCGTAGGTGGTAGCGAAGAGCGCGCCCAAGTCCGCAGTGATCTTTTCCATGCCGGATTCCGCGCCATAGAAGGCTCGGCTCTGCTCGTTGTTCATTCCAGAGAGTCTTTGCCCTTCCGTCACCAGGAGCATGAAGCCCACGACCATGGCGGACATCAGCAGGAGCAGAAGGAGAGTAGTGATGAGGGCAATGCCTGATTGTTTTCGCATGGATGTTTTCAGCGGTCGCATCGTGAAGCTCCTCATTACTGATAAGTGTTGAAATAGGCCATGCTGCGAAGAGCGACTTGAGTGGCCAGATTGGTGCGAACATATTTGCCGGTGGCTGCCGCGGTGGAGGTGGAACGTGCTCCCAGGTATACGTTGACGGAGCGAATCTCGTTTTCGTTGTCGCCCGCAGGAGCTGGGACGGTCGGAACCGTGAATTGATTCACCGGTGCTGGCGTTGTGCCATCCGCAAAATTGTAAGAAAACTGAAGATTTTCGAGAGTCTCGGCGACCGGTTGCGGGGTATTGAAATTCACCGCGCGCATGAGCATGGGATGCTTGGGATCGGCGGTGGCGTCCAGGAAGTAGGTGATCATCCAGACGCGGGTGCAGGATGTGGCAGGATAGTTGCCGTTGGGCGCGGCTGGCAATCCTGGGTCCTGAAGGGTCAAAATCGTTCCGGAAGTTTCCGTGGTCGTGCGCCCGTTGAGGTTGAAAGCATCGCCAGCGTTAAATTTTACGATTTGGCCGGCGACCGAGCTGACGGTCTGCAAGATGCCATTGGGATTGTGAGCGTTGTAGAGCATCAGCAGGTCGCCGGGATTGACGGGAATGCCAGCCGCACCGAGAGTCACGCAGCCTGGAGATGAGCCAAAGTTGATCTGGGACCCATCGGCCGCGATTGATCCCGTCGGGCAGGCCGGGCCAGTGATGGGCTTCTGATCCAGCGCGAGAGTATTGTCGGCATACATGATGGTGATGATGTCAGTCGCCGGGCTAGAAGTTCCGTCGGGGCTCGTGACCGTAGGGCCCAAACCGTTGCCGGGCTCGACCGCCGGGAGAATCACGTTGCATCCGATGTTGGTGGAATTGGGGCCATCGAAGGTCAGTTTCAATACCGCGGGAGGACGGTTGACCCGTCTATCAGCTGTGTTGCAGCCCTTGGTGCCAACGCTGTTGGGAATGGAAATTCCGCCAGTGGGGATACCGGTCCCCGTTTGAATGAGATCCTGAACGATCAGATTGAGTCCCGCGCGCATGTTGTCGCTCATGTCCGAGGCCTGGGTGACATTGGTGTTGGCCTTGGTGGAATCGCGGAACATCATGACGGCAGCCGCGAGTGCAACCATCGTGACGGCCATGGCTATAAGTAATTCCACGAATGTGAAACCCGACTTTTTCTTCATGAGCTGCTCCTCAATCCGCGATCACGAGAATTGCGCGATAAAGCTGACAAGGGTGTACTGCCGCGACATGGAACCGACGGTGTAAGTAATGGTGATGGTGATCTGGCGAAGACCCGATTCGCCGGAGACGTCCGCGATTTCGATGGTGCGCGACATGTTCGTCAGAGGCATCACCACGTCATCCGCAGTACCAAGAATCATGTCGGGGCCGGGGCCCATGATCACCACGTCGGGGGTTTTCGTGTCGTCGTCAGCCGTGCCGTAGAGCCCATCGGGGCCGGCGGCAAGGAGCGGCTGCGGACCAACGAGAAAAACACCGTCGTTCCCGCCGCCTGATCCTGTTGCGTTGCGAATGTTTGTCCACAGGAGCAGGTGCGAGTCGCGCGCTGCGAAAATCGTCTCGACGGCTTCTTCAGCCTTCTTTTCGGCGATGTAGCCCAGTTGGGTCATACTCGCTACCTGGATGCCCTGAGCGTAGACCGCGGCCAGGGACAAGATGCCAAAGGACAGAATCACGATGGCAATCATGGCTTCGAGCAGAGTGAAGCCCGACTGTGGATTCTGTGGATTGCGGCGCCGTCTATTTCGCGACATGAGCGTCCTCCCTATTCCTGCCACTGGGTGCCGTCCCAGTGGTATTCACGCACCCGGCCGGTGGCCCCAAGGACGGAGATGGCGCGGGCCGTCGAGGGCTTGCCCGGAATACCCATGAAAACCGTGCCGTTCACGAGCGTGTTGCCGCCATCGATGAAAGAACCAGTCGTCGAAAATTTCATAACCGGAGGACCGCCAGAGACGCCCCCAAAATAGACGGCGGCAGTATTTCCAAAATTGAAGGGTGCCGGAAGATCCGGAATGGTGCTGAAAACTATGTATTGAGCCCCGCCTTCGAAAGACACAGTGGTTGCCGGAGGCGCCGTACCGACGAGCCAGAGTTCCGTGACCGTGAACTGGTTCGTTCCCCCAAATTGCACCTGGACCTCGCGGCGATGAGAGATGGCCCGTTCGCGCGCCGAACGCAACTGATAAAGCAGTTGGTCCATAGCCGAATTGGCCTTGTAATTCGGCAGAATGGTGCTGTAGTTGAGCATCCCCATCGCTAGAACGATGGAGATGATGGCAAGGCCGGTGAGGATCTCCAACAGGGAGAAACCTCGCTGCGGGCGGTTCGGGTACTTTCTCATTCACGAGCTCCATCGAGACTGCTAGGTCGAGCCCAAACTGGGGCACTCTTAGAGAAGCACGTGCTCCTCCAACCGATTCTTGTAAGTAAGTTATTTAGATTGTGAGGATTAGGCGGCTGGTGCTCAGGTTGCACGTACTAAAGTACTGTAACGAAAGGTTACAAATTGCGCCCCAATGGTACTAGGCTTAGTGCCTGCAGAAGTAAATGATGATTATGAGTATACGGGTCGGGTGTCAACGCACAATCCCGACAATTCCCGGATGCAAATGGCCGGTCCCTGCACTACAAAACGACGGTGATAGAGCAACAACGCACGCAATCCGGCGAGTTCCTCGCCGCCGCCGGCCCTTCCCGGGCCACCGTGCAGGCAACTGGGCACCACATTGCCGTGCCCGGTGTGCTGACTGCCAACCGTCGAATCCACGACCAACACTCTCCCATGTAGGTCGCCAATACCAAGGACTGTGTCGCGGATGAAATTCGCATCGTTTGAAAAGACAGAGGCAACAAGGGAACCTAATCCGCGGCGCGTGATGGCGATGAGATTTTCGAGGGCGTCATAAGCCACCAGCGTTGCTACCGGACCGAAAACCTCAACATCATGAACGTATTTTGCATCGAGTCCGTTCTTGCAAGAGAGCAGCGCCGGTTGGACAAAGGCGGAGTTTTGCAGGTGAGCATCGATCGGCTGGAAAT
>DATNLB010000515.1:0-2971 GCA_035603095.1 Candidatus Acidiferrales bacterium | reverse complement strand
AATGTACCAGAGTAGTGACCGGGTTGTCAATAAGAACTTTGAAGAAAAACCGCACCTTGCAATCTTAACTGGCCGTGATCCATTGCCGAACGTTGGGCGACGCCGACGTTCACTGCTGATTTAACACTGCGCCGCTGCTAGGTCGCCCGCTTCATGGTGAGTCTCTTGCGCTTCTTGGCGCCGTCGAGAAGATAAAGATCGAACAACTTTTGGTAAGGAAATCCTGGTATAAGGTCGGCCGCCTCCGCGCCAGACGAACGGTTGTTTGGGGTAGGTGGGGTGAAGTCTTGGTCACGGAGGCGACCGCCCGTCCCGTATGTGCGAGCATGCTCTATCAACGTACCGGTCGTAGCAATCGGGCATTCACCCTAATTTGGGGTCAGGTATTTCCCTTAGTAGCCGGCGCCAGAGGCTCAAGTTCTGGTATGGCCATGAAGTTCCGCCACTGGATGGATGCGCGGGCGGCAATTTCTATTGGGGCTGATCGGGCTTTTTCCCCGGCTTCGGGTCAAGGCACGGCAGAACGCCGATTTGGCTGGCAGGAGTTTCGTACTTGCTTTCGCCGGAGGGATCTTGAATTCCGGTGAGCCGCCACGTTGGGGGTTAGGCGGTGGAAGCGGCGAAATCCAGCTCGACGGCCAAGGCGTAGTCATTCCTGATGACCAAGCGCCTCGTGGCCGTGGGCTGGCTGGCCTGGGTCTCGTCCAAGACGAGATGGCCCCAGAGGGTGATGGCTTTGTCGGGAGTCATGCCCTGGAGAACACTTTCCTGATGCTGCTCCTTCGCTTTTTGCGTCCAGCGCGGCAATTTCATCACCACGACCGCTGCCGTCACGACGATCGCGCTGAGGACCGCGGTGGCCGCAACCATCTTGTACTCGGGCTTCATGTAGGAGGAGAGGATAGCACTTCCGCGAGATGCAGTGGGCAGGGGGACGAGCCAGGAGGGTGGAGGGAGTCGTGCCACGCTACTAGAATGCGGCAGGCGGGTGTGTTAAGAAATGTCGAGATAAACTCGCCGCGACGCCTTGCCGGCGTTATGATTACTTCATGACGCAACAAGCTCTTGACCTGCTCCAGAAGGCCCTCTCACTTTCCGAAGAGGAGAGGGCGGCATTGGCAGATTCCCTGCTCGCCAGCCTCGACGGCACTGTGGACGAAGGGGCCGAGAAGGCCTGGGAGCAAGAGATCTCCCGCCGCATTGCAGACATAGACTCGGGAAGAGCGAAAATGATTCCGTGGGAAGAGGTTCGGGAAAAGCTTTCGTCCAGACTCAGGCATGACAAGTAAGGCTGTCGAGTTCCACGAAGAGGCAAGCCTGGAGTCTGCGGCTGCCTTAGAGTGGTATCTCGAACGGAGCGAGATGGCCGCTTCGAGATTTGTGGCTGAACTCAACCGAGGCATCGCTCTAATTGCCCAGGCACCCCAATGGTGGCCGACGGGGGTTCATGGAACCCGAAGGTTCTTACTGCAGCGATTTCCTTTTTCAGTCGTCTATCGTGAATTCCCCTCCAGAATCCAAATGCTGGCAGTGGCCCATGGGCACCGACGTCCGGGCTTTTGGAAAGTGCGGCTGTGAGGGATTGTAATCTCCGCAGCTGCTTGCCTCCGGCGGTGCGCGGGTATAGGCTTCTGGGTCGCAGCATGCTCGCGCCTGGCGGGGCTTGACGGGTCTTGCTCCGCACCCACCTTCTGGCAGAGCACCAACTAAGGAGGAGTTCAAAATGGCAACAGCAACGACAGTGATGGAACGGAATGTCAAGATTGGTCCGACAAAACTGCTGATCAACGGGAAATGGGTTGACAGCGTATCTAGAAAAACTTTCCCCACCATAAATCCGTCGACGGGTGAAGTGATCACGCAAGTGGCGGAGGCCGATGCCGCGGATGTGGACAAGGCGGTGGCGGCGGCGCGCGCGGCGTTTGACAAGGGCGCATGGCACAAGATGAGCGCTTCGGCGCGCGGCGTTTTAATGAACAAGCTGGCGGACCTCATCGAGAAGCACACCGATGAGCTGGCGCAGCTTGAGTCGCTGGACAACGGCAAGCCGTATCAGGTGGCGCGGGCGGCCGATCTTCCGCTGACCATCGCGTGCTACCGCTACTACGCGGGATGGGCGGACAAAAATCAGGGAAAGACGATTCCCGTTAACGGCAATTACTTCACGTACACGAAGCATGAGCCGGTGGGCGTGGTGGGGCAGATTATTCCGTGGAATTTCCCGCTGCTGATGCAGGCTTGGAAACTTGGGCCGGCGCTGGCAGCGGGTTGCACCGTGGTGATGAAGCCGGCAGAGCAGACGCCGCTGACGGCGCTGCGCGTGGGCGAATTGATGCTGGAAGCGGGATTCCCCGAAGGCGTAGTGAACTTGCTGCCCGGCTACGGACCAACGGCCGGGGCGGCGCTCGCGCGGCACATGAACGTGGACAAAGTGGCGTTCACGGGCTCGACGGAAGTGGGCCACTTGATCATGCGCGCTGCGGCCGATACCAACCTGAAGCGCGTGACGCTGGAACTCGGCGGAAAAAGCCCGAACATCGTGTTTGCCGACGCGGACATGGACCAGGCCATCGAGGGCGCACACTTTGCGCTTTTCTTCAACCAGGGACAGTGCTGCTGCGCAGGGTCGCGGCTCTACGTCGAGGAGAAGGTCTACGACGAGTTTGTGGACAAAAGCGTGGCGCGCGCGAAGAAGCGCACTGTCGGCAATCCCTTCGACAAGAACACCGAGCAAGGACCGCAGGTGGATCAAGACCAGTTCAACAAAGTGATGAGCTACATTGACGCCGGGAAGAAGGAGAAGGCCAAGCTGGTGACCGGCGGCAACCGGGTGGGCGATAAGGGCTACTTCATCGAGCCCACGGTGTTTTCCGACGTGCAAGACAACATGAAGATCGCGCAAGAAGAGATCTTCGGGCCGGTCATGACCATTCTCAAGTTCAAGGACCTGGACGAAGTCGTGGATCGCGCC
>DATNLB010000196.1:0-13197 GCA_035603095.1 Candidatus Acidiferrales bacterium | reverse complement strand
CATGACGCCCTTGGGCTCGCCGGTCGTGCCGGAGGTGTAAATGAGAGAAGCGAGTTGGCCCGGAAGAACTTGCGAAGCGCGCATACGGTAAGCGGAGACGTCTGCCGCGCTAGCGCCGGCAATAAGGGTTTCGTAGCGGAGACATTCGCTGGGAACGTCGGAACCGCCATCAGCGACAACTGTTTGTTCGAGCTCGGGGAGATTGGAACGGACGGCGAGAAGCTTCTGCAACTGGGGCACGCCAACGACCAAGACGACCTTGGCGCCGCAGTGATTCAAGATGTAGGTCATACGGTCGGGCGATTCGTTGAAGTACACCGGCACGGTGATAGCACCGGCGCCCGTTATAGCGAAATCGGCGGTATGCCACTCGGGGCGGTTGGCGGAAAAGAGACCTACGCGGTCGCCGGGCTTTACGCCGAGTTCAACAAGGGCGGTAGACAGGCCAGCGACGCGGCGGAGAAATTCCTGGGAAGAGATGGCTTCCCAACGACCGTCACGGCGAACCATCTGCGCGCGGGGGTTCGGAAGATTATCGATGGCATTCAAGAAGCGTGAGGGAAGCGTTCCGTAGTTCATGGCCTGAGGTCACTTTACCCTACCCATTTTGGTGACGCAATGAGCCGCTTGGCAACCGTTCTACGCTGCACGCTGCGGATCGGAATGCGCGTCCTGAGCTTTCGCTCTTTCGTGCTCGCTCTGCGAAACTTGCCGCGGCTCCTTTCCATCTATTGGACGACTGCGATCATCGCGGGAATTGCAGTGTTAGCAGCCTGGACTTTATGGCTGAGGATTCCGCATGTATCGTTCGGCATCAGTTGGCTGCTTCTGGAATTGCTCACTTTGGTACTGGTTGGTGCTCGGATGTGGCAGCGGGCGGCAACTGTGGTCTGGTACGAAAACTACGCGGAGCTGCATACGCCGCTCCTCCCGTTGCCGCTGATTCCCCGTCCACCTACAACAAGGGAACTTGTGGAGGTCGTAGGATCACCGGGGCCCCCCCGCGCTTGTAAGACGAAGATGCGGACCCGCCAATAATGAAAGCAATTCCGCCGACAGTTGGCAGACTGGCTGCTTTTCATGCGTTAGAGCTTCAAAGTTCTGCCCGGAGCTGCGCGGACACGGATCATTACGGTCAAGTGTTTCGACCCCAATTAATCGCCGTGTGCTTGCGAGCGGTTGCGAGTGAGAACCGCTTCCGTTTACGGGGAGGGGTGCGTGGGGCCGTAGGCCGTCAGGAAACTCGCAAAGCGCGGGACGTTGTAGGTGTCGCCGTCCTGAAAAACGTTGGCGCGCTGCGGGTGCAGGAGTTTGCCATGCGCGTCGAGCACGAACAGGTACGGATAACCCGGCATCTCTGGATAACGAGAAAGAAATGCCCGGTTCTCGTTCGCGGGACTCTTGTTGATTTTCAGGGTCACGAAGTTTCGGTCACGCAGAGCCCGAACGTCAGCGTGGTCGTCGAAAAACTTGTCCATGACGTGGCACCAGTCGCACCAATCGCCGCCAACTACCAAAAGAACGTTGCGTCCCGTGCGCTTGGCTTCGGCGAGAGCTTTGGCCAGATCCGAGCTAGGATTACGCTTGGGATCGTAGCGAGTTACCGGGACGTAGCGCGACGTGGCCTGCGCTGCAGCTTGCCAGGCCATTTCGCCGACAGGCGGGGCGGGATAGCGAAGCGCGAGGGAGAAGAAAAGCAGCAATAACATGACCGCCTCCGTGGGCCGCGTCTTTTCTGGGATGGCGACAAACTCCGCTGACCATTCTAGCGCTGGTCGACGGCACGGTCGGCGGGAGTTGTGGTCCACGTGCCCAGAGGGAGAACACAGGGCAAGCATGCTGCCGACTTCGGTCATTGTAGGTATGCGAACAGAAAGTCCCAGCATAATTCAGGCAGTTGACTTAATCCTGCCGGCCGAAAGTATTACAGGCTGAGATCGTGCCGCTATCTAAGCCGATGTTGAACCAGCGCATCCGCTGCTGGGAAGAACCATGAGTGAACGATTCCGGACTGACGTGGCCAGTGGACATTTTTTGTATGCGGTCATCACCGACGGCAGACGCAGCACCCAGCGCCGATTGCACGTCTCCCGTTTCGAGCAGGCCGCGTTGTTGAGTGGAATGCGCCCAGATCCCCGCAAAACAATCTGCTTGAAGTTCCAGTTTCACAGATAGCGGCTTCACTTCTCGTGGATTGGTTTCCTGAAGCTGATGCACCTTACCTTCGATTCCGATCAGTTTTTGTACGTGATGCCCTAGTTCGTGCGCGAGAACATAAGCCTGCGCAAATTGGCCAGGCGCTCCGAAGCGCCGGTTCAGCTCGTCGAAAAAGCCCAGGTCAATGTAAACCCTCTCATCTTCAGGACAATAAAAAGGACCCGTGGCTGACGCTGCGCCACCGCATGCAGACCGAGTGCTATCGCGGAAAAGCACCAGCTTGGCGTGACGATAGGGAGTGCTCGTCTGCTGTGGCAGGAGCTGCGTCCAAGTCTTCTGCGTGTCATCGAGTACGAACGAGACGAACTGTACCAGCGGCTTCTCGGCGGCATCGCGAGAAGGGTTCGGCTGGGTTACCGCCGTGCCGGAGCCTCCTGTCCCTCCGCCAAGCAAGGTAAAAAGGTTGGTCTTGAAAATGAAACTAAGAATGAGCAGAACAATCGCGCCACCGATGCCCAAATGGATGCCACCGAATTGGAAGCCACCGCCGCCAGTCTGATCGCGGCGGTCCTCGATGTCTTGGCTCTCGTCACCAGGCGACCATTTCATAAAAACTTCCTCCTTAAAGAAGAAACCTTGCGGTATGGCCCTTTCAGGCGGTGCCTGTCAATAAAAGACAGCAGGGCCGAAATCACGGAGGAGATTCACATGCTACGCGAAGTGTTTCGAATCGCCCCGAACATTCTATTGAGCCACCTGTTGAAAATGGCTTATTAGCTGGTTTCCGTCTGCCCTCTTTGGGACACTGCAAGAAGAAAGTGTGGATAAATTCATTCAATCCGAGCGACTAGGGTTAGCTCAGACAAGTCCAGTTTCGGAAACAGACAAATCACCGAGGAATGGAGCGGGTGCAAAAGCGAGTGGCGTGCGTTAGTATGAGCGGCAGAGAGGAAAATTCATAGCGTGACTGTGCCAGGAACAGTGAAAGAAGCGGGGATGGCGAAGGGACCTTTTCGCGCGCCACGGGGGACGCAGATTTCTTGCAAGGGATGGCAGCAGGAGGCGGCCCTGCGGATGCTCTTGAACAACCTTGATCCGGAGGTGGCGGAAAAGCCGGAAGAGCTGGTGGTGTACGGCGGGACGGGGAAGGCGGCGCGGAATTGGGAATGCTTTCATGCGATTGTACGGTCGCTGAAGGCGCTGGAGGCGGACGAGACGCTGCTGGTTCAATCGGGGAAGCCGGTGGGAATTTTCCGGACGCATGAATATGCGCCGCGGGTGCTGCTGTGCAATTCGAATCTGGTGGGGCACTGGAACAATTGGGACAGGTTTCATGAGCTGGATCGCGCGGGATTGATGATGTACGGGCAGATGACGGCGGGTAGCTGGATCTACATCGGGACGCAGGGGATTTTGCAGGGGACTTACGAGACGTTCGCGGCGGCGGCCAAGAAACATTTCGGCGGGGATCTGAAGGGGAAATTGGTTGTTACTGGCGGGATGGGCGGCATGGGCGGGGCGCAGCCGCTGGCCGCGACGATGAATGGCGCGGCGTTCCTGGGGATTGACGTGGACCCGGAGCGGATCAAGCGGCGCGTGAAGACGGGCTATTGCGACGTGATGGTGACTTCGCTGGACGAGGCGCTGCGGATTTTGAAGAATGCGGTGCGCAAGGGCGAGGCGACTTCGGTTGGATTGGTGGGCAATTGCGCGGACCTGATTCCGGAGCTGGCGAAGCGCGGCGTGGTGCCGGATTTGCTGACGGACCAGACGAGCGCGCACGATCCCATCGACGGGTACGTGCCGAATGGCATGACGCTGGAAGCGGCGCTGGAGCTGCGGAAGAAGAGTCCCGAGGAATACAAAAAACATTCGATGGCGGCGATGGCACGGCACGTCCGGGGGATGCTGGATTTGCAGAAGCTGGGCGCGGTGACGTTTGATTACGGGAACAACATTCGAACGTTTGCGTTCGAACAGGGCGTGAAGAGCGCGTACGACTTCCCCGGTTTTGTGCCGGCGTACATCCGGCCGCTATTTTGCGAGGGCAAAGGGCCGTTCCGGTGGGCGGCGCTTTCGGGGGAGGCTTCGGATATTGCGCGGACGGATCAATTGGTTCTGGAAATGTTTCCGCACGATGAGCATTTGAACCGCTGGATCAAGCTGGCGCAGAAGCGCGTGAAGTTCCAGGGGCTGCCGTCACGAATTTGCTGGCTGGGATACGGGGAGCGGGACAAATTCGGGCTGGCGTTGAACGAGCTTGTTGCTAAAGGCGAAATAAAGGCTCCCGTGGTGATGGGGCGCGATCATCTGGATTGCGGGTCGGTGGCGTCGCCGTATCGCGAGACGGAGTCGATGCTTGATGGATCGGACGCCATTGCGGACTGGCCGTTGCTGAACGCGCTGATCAACACGGCGAGCGGCGCGTCGTGGGTGTCCATTCACAATGGCGGGGGCGTGGGGATTGGGTATTCGCAACATTCCGGGCAGGTCACCGTTGCGGATGGAACTAAGGAAATGGCGAAGCGCATCGAGCGCGTGCTGACCAATGACCCGGGGACGGGCGTGGCGCGGCACGTGGATGCGGGGTATCCAGAGGCGATTGCGTTTGCGAAGAAGGCGGGCGTGAAAGTGCCGATGCTGTAGGGAAAGTGTCGGAATCTCGACAAGTGTTTCGGCAAACGCTTGCCAACGTGTTTGGCTAGCGGCCCGCCTCGGAAGGCGGGCCCTGCGCGTCCATATTTGTAAGCGATCAAAGGTGAATTGAAATTGGAACCGGTAACGACGGAGAAAGCAGCTTGGCCATGGTGGACACGGGTAATTGTGGTTTTATTTCCAATTCCATTCAGTCCGTGGTGGACCACAATTACTTGCTTGGCCGCATTCGCTTTATTACTCGTTTTGCTAAAGCCAAATTCAAAATAGCCTGCTATCGACACAGCACAGGATGACGCCTGTGCTACTCGTGAGCTTTTCGGCATAATTGAGTGGCTTTGGCGGATTCCCTTCTCATCACGGGCGCGGCGCAGCTTCTGACGCTGGGCGGACACGGGCCGCGGCGGGGCAGTTCCCTTTCCAATTTGGGAGTGATCGAAGATGGCGGGCTGCTGGTGCGCGATGGCTTGATCGTGGCCGTGGGAACGCGGGCGGAGGTCGAGGCGCTGCCGGAAGCGGCGGGGGCGGAGAAGCTCGATCTGGGCGGGCGCGTGGCGCTGCCGGGGTTTGTCGATTCGCATACGCACTTGATCCATGCGGCAAGCCGGGCGGAAGAATATGAATTAAAAATTGCCGGGGCGAGTTACGAAGAGATCGCGCGCAAGGGCGGCGGGATACTCAATTCGGTGAATAAACTGCGCGCGGCGACGAGCGAGGCTTTGAAGAAACGCGCGCATGCCGCGCTAAAGCAGTTCGCGGCGTACGGCACGACGACGGTTGAAGCAAAGAGCGGGTACGGGCTGGACGTTGCGAGCGAATTGAAGATTTTGCGATTGCACAAAGAGCTGGCGGCGGAGCAGCCGCTGGAAATCGTGTCCACATTTCTTGGCGCCCACGTGGTTCCAGCAGAGTATCGGGGAAAAACGGGCGGGGCAGAGCGGTACATCCAGCTTATCGAACAAAATCTGCTGCCGGAGATCGGAGAGCGGAAGCTGGCCGAGTTTTGCGATGTGTTTTGCGATCGCGGCGCGTTTTCGGTCGCGCAGTCGAAACGCGTTTTGCAGGCGGGCCGCCAATGGGGACTGGCTCCCCGATTGCACGCCGAGCAGCTTTCTCGGACGGGCGCGGCCCGACTGGCAATCCTGATGCGGGCGGCAAGCTGCGATCACCTGGAACAGGTAAACAAGAGCGACGTCCAGGCGCTGGGAAAATCGGAAACCGTGGCGACGCTGCTGCCGGGATGCGATTTTCACCTGGGGCTGAAAAAATATGCGCCGGCGCGGGCGCTGATTGAAGCAAAAGCGATTGTTGCGCTGGCGACGGACTACAATCCGGGAACGAGTCCGACGGTGAGCATGCCGATGATTCTCTCGCTGGCGTGCACGCAATTGCGCATGACGCCGGCGGAGGCGATTACGGCGGCGACGATCAACGCGGCTTATGCGCTGCGGCGGGAAAAAAGCATCGGGTCGCTGGAGGTTGGCAAACAGGCGGACATAGCCGTATTCGAAGTGGCCGACTACCGGGAAATTCCCTATTATTTTGGTGTGGACGTTTGCTGGATGACCGTGAAGCGTGGTCGCGTAATCCATGCCGCCGAACAAACCTCAGTCTAATTATTCGAAGAGGCCGGTAAGGGTGCGCCTCCTCAAGATCGGGCCGCGGACGACAAAGAGCCTGTTCGAAGAATATTTCTACGGCTTTGCGGTGACGATCTCGCTGGCCGTTATGATTTTGGGAAAAGCAGCGGGCTTGAGCGGCTACGATGCAATCGTTACGGGAATGTGGGCGGGAGGATTCACGTGGTTCGCCTGGCAGGTAAGGCGTTACCGGAAAGAGCGAGCGAGTCCTGGCTCGACGGAAAAGTCCAGGCCAGCCGTCCAAGCGCCGCCGCAAGTGATGAGGCAGCCGCTGCCTCCGAACATGAAGCCGATGATCGGGCCGCAGTGGCCACTGAAAACCTTGCCAGGTTCGGCGAAGTCTATAAAAAGGCCCGCCAGGCCAGCAAAAGGGCCCATGAAGCCCGCGCAAACGCCAGCTCCGGCCGGCCAAGCCCCGGGGACGCCAAGCAATCCGAATAAGCCAGCGTTCGTATACGAACGGCCCACGCTGCCGGACAGAAAGCCGAAACTGCCGAATAATTGGCCGGGACGACCGGACAAAAAGCCAAAACGATGAAACGACTGATTGAGTGCGTGCCAAATTTTTCCGAAGGGCGAGACGCCGCGAAGGTCGATACCATCGTTGCGGCAATGAGCAGCGTGCCGGGTGTGTATGTGCTGGATCGAGAGATGGACGCCGACCATAACCGCTCGGTGGTTACGCTGGCGGGCGAACCGGACGCGGTGGCGGAAGCGGCGCTTCTGGGCACCGGCAAGGCCATGGAACTGATCGACCTGACGAAACACAAAGGCGCGCATCCGCGAGTGGGCGCGACGGACGTGCTGCCGTTTATTCCCATCGATGGGGTGACCATCGAGGATTGCGTGGCGTTGGCGCGGCGGGTGGGCAGTGAAATCTGGAAGCGTTACCGGATACCGGTTTTTTTTTACGAAGCGGCGGCGACACGGCCGGACCGCGTAAATCTTGAAAACGTGCGGCGCGGGCAATTCGAAGGGCTGCGCGAAGAGTTTAAGAAGAACCACGACCGCCAGCCGGACGTTGGCGATCCGAAACTGCACCCCACGGCCGGAGTGACCGTGGTGGGCGCGCGGAAATTCCTGGTTGCCTACAACGTGAATCTCAATACCTCCGATATCGGCATCGCGAACAAAATCGCGAAAGCGATCCGGTTTTCGTCGGGCGGACTGCGGTATGTGAAGTCGATGGGGGTCGAGCTGAAAGCGCGCAACCTGGCGCAGGTGTCCATCAACCTGACGGATTTCGAACAGACGCCGATGCACCGCGTGTATGAAATGGTGAAGCGCGAAGCGGAGCGCTACGGCGTGATGCCGGTGGGCAGCGAAATCGTGGGGCTGGTCCCGAAAAAAGCGATCGAGATGGCGGCGGACTTTTTCCTGCAACTCGAGAACTTTTCGCCCGCTCAGGTATTTGAGAATAAGCTGGAGGCCGCGCTGAGCGGTGCGCCGTTGGACGTGGCGAAGAACGGAAAGCTGGCGGGATTGGCGCGCCCGTTTCTGGACGCAGTAGCGACGCCTTCAGCAACGCCGGGAGGAGGGAGCGTCTCGGCGTTTGCGGGAGCGCTGGCGGCTGCCCTGGGGCAGATGGTTGCGGGGCTTTCGCGGAAAAAGAAATCGCAAGCCGGATTTGCCGATCAGCTCTCGGCGGCGCTGGACGAAATGCGGAGAATTGCCGATGAGCTTGCCGAGGCCATCGACCGTGACGCGGCTTCCTACGACGCGGTAATGGCTGCGTTCAAATTACCGCAGGGGGATGCTGAGGAAACGCGGCAGCGCGAGGAAGCGATACAGAGAGCGACGAAAGGCGCGTCGGAGGTTCCGTTGCAGGTGGCCGACCGCGCCGTTGCGCTTTTCGAACGCCTTGGACAACTGGATACTATCGTTGCCGCATCCATGAGGTCAGACTTACAAGTAGCCCGGTTGATGGCCGAAGCAGGCGCTCGCGGAGCAGTGGCCAACGTGGAGATCAACCTCGAGGGTTTGACGGACGCGGGGTATGTCGCCTCAACGCGCGTGAAGATTGCAGCACTGCGGGAGCGTCTGGGCAATGCAGCCCGCGCGACAAGAGCGTAAACTAAGGGTTCCCCCTTGCCCCATTCGAAAGGAGCACGAGATGAGATTGACCATGAATTCAGGTGTGACACCGGCCAGGCGGGGGTCAACGATCCGCAGACTTATGGCCGCCGGCATGCTGGTGGCGATGTCCCTGGCGATGCCGAAACCTGCGCGGGCCGGCCGCCTTGGCGCGGACATCATCGCGCTCTTCCCCAAAGAGATTGGAGAATTTGCCTACGCCGACCTAAAAAAAGCGCGCACTCTGAAATGGTTTCCGCAACTGCAGGAGCAGATGCTCCCTGACCGCTTCCGGCAATTCGAAAAATTCCTGGCCTCGGCCGGGGTCGATCCGAACTCGCAAGTCGATGAACTTGCCTGGGGGCTGGTCGCGGAGGGGATAAGCGCAAAGACCGAAGGCGCGGGATCGACGGACGTTCCCACAGGAGAAGAAATCGTCGGCGTGGCGCTGGGGACTTACAATCCAAATTCGACGGAAGCTTTCTTCAAGCAGCAAAAGCTCGCCACCTTCAAAGCGCGGGGTTACACGCTGTATGCGTTCGGGACCGGTTCGGGAGCGAGCGATCTGTTCTTCTTTTTCATTGATTCGAATACTGCCGCGTTTGGCCATCGCGCCGTTCTCGAGAAGATGATCGAGGTGCGTTTTGGCGGTGAGGAAGGATTACTGCGCAACGACAGGCTCTACCCGCTGATTAACGAAGCGAACGGCAGCGGCGTGGTCTGGGCGGTGCTGAATCCCGCCTACACGCGCCTGGCGATGCAGCAACTGGCGCCGGAAGTAGGACAGTTCCCCGAAGCGGCGAAACTCGTCGCACGGATGCAGAACATGATTATCAACGTGGACGCCAGCAGCGGCATCGAAGGAAAGTTCCAGGCGGTGTGCGGATCGACTGAAGATGCGAACACGCTCGGCCAGTTGCTCCAGGCGGGGTTCCTCTACAAACGGTATCAAGCGCAGAAGGACAATCCGGATCTAGCGCAATTGCTCGATCAGGCGCGCGTGACGCCCGGGGGCGATCGAGTTACACTGCGGATGTCGCTCAGCGACGACCAGATGACGTCGCTCATTCGCAAAAACACTTTCGCGCTGAAGATGTAAGGCTCCGAAAATAATAGACACAAAAGAAAATGGGCCAGGCAGCCGCGCTGTCTGGCTTTTTTTCGTTTCGAACAACGCTCAAATATCGCGGGCGACCTGGCCGATATATTTCGTCAGGCGAGTGACGGCTGCCCCGTCGTGTGTTTCGTATTGGACGCGGTCGAACCCTGAGAAAACGCCAGAGTTGGATCCCGTGCCGCCAACCTGCGCGGCAAACCCTGCGATGGTGTCGAGGCCAACTGCCGGGGAGTCTTCGCCTAGATGGGACAGCGCAACTTCCATGCGGTCGGAAAAGCGCGTGAATGTGATTTGTAGTCGAGGATGATCCGCCGATAGATGTTCGAAAGCTTCCAAGCAGGCAGCGACGACGGCGGATTGCAACCGAGCGATGGCGTCGTTCTGGAATCCCGCGGCATCAGCGAGATAGCGGACCACGCCTCCGGCCGCGGCCGCCAGGCGCGCGTCGGCCTCGATGAGCAGCAGGAGGCTTTGGAGTTCAGTGGCCACGGCTGGTGGCCAGAGAGACTTCGCAGGCTTCCCGGCAGTCGGGGCAATAGTATAGACCGTCGGAGCAAAGGCGCACGTTTACCTGCCCCTTGCAGATAGTGCAGTATTTTTCACAGGCGCAGCGATCTTCCGGCAAGTCACATTGCGCGCAAACGGTCGGACCTTGCATAAGGGCCTCTCCGCAAAACTCTACCTGAGCATGGGAGGATGCGGCAAGTCGAAGGTGAGTGAAGTGCGCTAGTCGCTCAACTCCTATTTGGGAAACGCCCTCAGTTTCCGATTTTCCGGCTTACCCGGCACGGAGACGCGAGTCGGACGCGTGTGGTGACTGGAATTCTTTCTCGCAATCAGGGGACCGTGGTGTATAAGGGTTGCCGGCTGGGAGAGGAAAATGGAAATCCCGGCTGAGGAACATACGGAGGAAAACGAAATGAAAAAATCGCTGGTCGTGACGGGTCTCGGGGCGTTGCTCATTGTCGTGGCGTCGGGCGTTGTGCACGCTCAGAAAACGGCGACAAGCAGCAACCGGAAGAAAGTCATCTATGTCGCTGCGGGTGGCGCGACGTACAAGCAGATGCCAACGGAAAAGGCCTCCATGGCGGTCCTTTGGGGTGACCCGGACAAGGGCGTCCATGGAACGTTCACGAAATTCGAGCCGGGATTCGATGCGGGAATGCACACGCACACGAGCGATGTCTGGATCGTCGGCATCAAAGGCGCTTACCTGTATAAAGATGAAGCGGGCGAAAAGCGGGTCGGGCCGGGAGATTTCCTCCGAGTTCCGGGTGGCCACAAGCATTGGAGCGGCGGTGACAAAACGGAAGGCGCGCTCTTTTATGAGGAAGCGTCAGGGAAGTTCGATACCATACCTGCGAAGGAGTAGCGGTACCCGCAAAATTTCCTGGCCGGCAAGAACGCTATCGCGGAAGGCACAAGCAAACCCTGAAAGTCCGTGAAAACGCAACTTATTGTCATTTTGTCGCACACTAATGACCGGCGAAATTCCCCCCGCCAACGAACTGTTTTGCATGTGCGCGCTCGCGAGCCCAGCTGCGAGCCAACGCCGATACTCACTTCTGAACGGTTTTTTCGCTGCTTGCCGCTGGACCGTTCAGCTTCTCCAATTTTGCCAACCGCTCCCGTACCTGATCCGCGTCTTTCGCATGCGGAGCTAACTCCAAATAAATTTTTGTCTCTGAGATTGCAGCGGCATAGTAGTTTTTTCGAGCAAATATTTCAGCCAGCAAGAGATGCAGTTGCGGAAAACGCGGGCGCACGTCCAGGAGCTCCGCCTTGAGTCCGCTCTTTTCAGCCTCTTCGATCTTGTTGAGTTTGTAATTTGCGGCCGAGTTATAGAAATAAGCTTCGGCATAATCCAGCACATCGAGATCCAGGATGTAACCGGTGACCTTGGCATATTTCAACGGATCGAGATCCAAGAGCTGATTCGTAAGGTTAAGGACCTGGGTCCAATCTTCCGCCTCGTAGGCCATTGACGCCAGCGACAGATAAGGCGGCAGGAACTTGCTGTCGATCGTCGTCGCGTGGGTATACGCGGCGCGAGCCGTATCGTTCTGGTTTTCCTTCTGTAAAACGGTGCCCAACTGAAACCAGGCGTTCGCGTACTTGGGGTAGATCTCTACTGCTTTTTCAAAGTATTGGCGTGCATCGGCAAGTCTGCCGTTCCTCTCGGCCTTGAGGCCTTTCTCATAAGCTCGTCTGGCATCTTTGGGTGCCATGTAGGGGGTGGCGCTCAGCGTCATGCCTTCAATCTTTGCAGCTCTGTGCACCACAATGGCGCCGACGTTCATGCTGCTGCTGACGGGAGTGAGCTCCACAAGGCTGATGACACTGGAATGAAAACCAGAAACTGTGGCCCGCAGCTCACAATTTGTTAACTCAAGCCGTGAAATTCCCGTCCCCGGAACCTTGCTTGCTTGGCCGTATTGCGGAGCCCCCTCCCCGGTAGCGTCAACGTAAGAATCGGTCATCGATCTCAGTTCCATGCTGAAGTCGCCGCGGGAAGTTGCGTACACCTGCTGACGTACCCTGGCGTTGCACACCCGCTCGACCAACGCATCATGTGGAACAGGTGTCCCGTCATCGGTTGCAACGCGACCTAGGAGAAACATCACGAGATCCTCTCTCGGTTGACCCGACGGCGTACTCGAGGGAGCGGGAGTCGCAGAATGGCTCGGCGGAGTGGAGGGCGGAGTGGAAGGCGGAGGTGCAGGAGCCGGGGGCTTCTGCGCCAATGCGACTGGTACCAGAAGTCCCATTGCTAGCGCCAGCTCGACAAAAACACGCATGCGGTGGTTCATAGATCTATTCCTAGGGAGGAAAGGCCTCAGCCGCAAATTTAGTGCGCAAGTCAGTTCAAGTCAAGGCTTCCGAATCCTGGGCTGCGGGCACTCGGCGACCACCAGTACTCGGGGAGTGCCAGTGTGGGAATTCCATTTCATATTTTGGGCAGCTTATAAGAGTACTAGTATTAGCTCATAGGAGTACTAAATCGTTTGAACCGGACGCGTTTCCCAACCGCTTGCGAATCTCACACTTCGAATCGTTCTCTGCGGACTGCAAGACACACTTCGGCCTACTAACTTGAGGAAACCAAGAGGACAACATGGGAGCCTGACCGGGCCCGGAATGCCGGGAAGGGTCATGGGCTGGACGCGCCAGACAGCGGACACTTTGGTGACTAATACCTTGTATCTTAGAGACTTAGAGTCAATAGATGAGGGGTCCATTGTCGCGTGACAAATGATCCTGGGTGGGCCACCTTTGGAGTCACGGGGAAGATTGGCTCGCGCCGCTTAGATGAGCGGTCGAAGGGGAAAGATTTCACGCGCACTCAGCCTCCTTGCTGGTCATTCCACCCTGGTACTAGTGAGCATTGGCATTCGTTTTGCACAAAACGGGACAGGGGGTATGGATGGGTACGCCGAACGAGCATCGCGCTTGTATTCCCCGTTGCAAGCTTCCTGTACCTACGGAGCTCGATTCGGTGGGTCTGTGCGTCCACCACTTCACATGGAGCGTGGAGGAGGCGTGCGCTGAGATGCA
>DATNLB010000687.1:0-5613 GCA_035603095.1 Candidatus Acidiferrales bacterium | reverse complement strand
GTCGACAGTTTGCTCACCAATTTTCACCTGCCCAAATCAACGTTGCTAATATTGGTTTCCGCGTTCGCCGGTCGCGAATTCATTCTCGAAGCCTACCGTCAAGCCATCGCTGAACGATACCGGTTTTTTAGTTACGGCGATTGCATGCTGATTCGCTGAATGGCGTGATAGATCCGAGATCCGGTCCCTGAATTCGAACGACCGCTCACGTACGGCCCCATCCTAACGCCTCCTCAGGGCGGACCGCAATGAATGACGTTAATCCAGGGTTCCGCAAGCCTTCGGCGCGGTCACGCTCACTTTTCACCAATCACTTCTCAACTTCCCAGCATTCCCGGCGCTATCGCCGCTAGCGGCGCTAGCGGCGTTTCCCGATTGTCTTGTGCCGCCCCCTGCGGAGAATAAACCGTGCATCATGAAATCGGTTGATTTCGACCATCGCGGTCGGTTTGGCCTATGCTCTGATTGGTGGCTACATCGCCAAGCGTGCCGGCTTACCGCCGCTCGTCGGCTATCTTTTGGCGGGCATAGCAGTTGGACCGTTTACTCCTGGCTTTGTCGCCGACGCCAAGCTGGCGCCGCAACTCGCGGAGATCGGCGTCATCTTGCTGATGTTCGGCGTCGGCATGCACTTTTCCCTCCGTGACCTCCTGGCCGTCCGCGACGTCGCTGTCCCGGGTGCTCTCCTCCAAATCCCCTTTGCGGTTGCGCTGACCTGTGGCGTAACGAGTCTGTGGGGTTGGAATCTTGGTCCTAGTTTGATTATCGGTTTGGCTCTCTCGGTGGCGAGCACAGTCGTCTTGCTTCGCGCATTGGAAGCGCAGGGCATTTTGGACTCGGCAAGCGGGCGAATTGCAATCGGTTGGCTCGTTGTCGAGGACATCGTGACAGTCTTAATCCTTGTGCTCCTGCCGGCCCTGGCCGACTCATTGCACGGACAACCGGTCAGCATGGTCTCCGCAGACCACAATCCAGCCACTGGCCAATTGCTATTACCAATCGGGATCCTCCTTGGTAAATTCCTCGGATTCATCTTGTTCATGCTGCTGATTGGTGCGCGCCTGTTACGCTGGCTGCTGGAGCGTGTGGCTGCCATCAACTCTCGGGAACTCTTCACTCTTGCCGTAGTAGTCGCAGCGATCGGTATCGGCTTTGGTGCATCCGAGTTGTTCGGACTCTCCTTTGCACTTGGCGCATTCGTCGCCGGTCTTGTCGTGGGCGAGTCCGGCCAGCACCATCGAGCAGCAACGGAGTTGCAGCCGCTCCAAGACGCGTTCGCCGCTCTCTTCTTTGTGGCCATGGGCATGCTTTTTGACCCCAGTATTCTTGTTCGAGAACCGCTGCGTGTTCTGGCAGTGGTCGCGATCATTATCCTTGGCAAATTCGTGGCGACTTTTTTGATCGTTCGTCTGCTCGGTCATCCGACCGGGACCGCTCTGACCATTGCTGCCGGCTTGGCGCAAATCGGAGAGTTTTCCTTTATCCTGGCCGACGTTGGCGTAACGCTGCGTCTGCTCCCGGCCGAAGGCCAGAGTCTCATTGTCGCCGGCGCTCTCATCTCAATTGCGCTGAACTCGTTTTTACTCCGTGCGGCCGGAGCAATTCAGAATCGAACCGCGCTGCCCGTTTTAGCGTGAAGCCTTTAGCGGTCTCGGCGTTGACGGCGTTTGGCGTTTAGCGCGTCGGCTTATGGGACCCATGGTACATAGAAGACGAAAGCGATCTATAAGGCGCGCCGACCTTCCCAGCGCTTCTTACCCCGAGAGGGTACGAAAACTTCCCTTCTTACCTCTGACTTCTCAGGAACTTGAACGGTGAGCAGGGGAAATTAGGCCGGGACCAGGGCGGTTGGTAGTAACTGATAACCGAGAGCGGCAGCTTGTTTCTGAAGTTTGTTGAGGATGGTTTTTTGGACTTTGAGTTGGTAGGTCACTGGGTCGGGTTCGCGGTATTGGTCTTTGTACTTAAGCAGATGGTAGACCAGGCAAGCGAGTTTGCGCGCGGTAGCGGTGGTGGCCTTAGCTGGTCCCAGATGCGCTTTCTTGCGCCTGTAGAATATGCCCAGGCAAGTATTGCTACGACCGAGCGCTTGAGCGGCTAAACGTAAGGTGGTAGCGACCCGATTGATCACCTTGCAGGTGCGACGGTCGAGCACCTTACCGCCACTAATCTTATTGCCCGGACAAAGGCCGAGCCAGGAACAAAAGGCTTTAGCATTACGCCATTTGCTCATGTCGACGCCGATCTCGGAGACAATGAGCAGTACACTCAAGACATCCAGCCCGACGACTTGAGTGAGGTCTACCCCACAGATGCGTTGTAAGTAACCGGCTAAATCGATCTTTGGCTGGTTGGCTTTGGGCTTGCGTTTTCTTTTTGGTTTGATGGGCCGCGCGGTTTGGGACTGCGCAGCTTGATCCTGGATTACTTCGGGCTGGGATAACTCCGCTGCTAGTGGGCTCGAGGAGCATTCGAACCGCTCGGCCAATTGCTGTAAGAGCGGCTCAATCTCATGGTCGCATTCTTCGATCCGAGCTTGATAGAAACGGTAAGCTTGCAGACTTTGATCTAAAACGAAGAGATGCTCGGGCCGATAATCACCGACTAGGGCAGCTTCCATCTGGGCTACGGTGCTTTTGCGCACTCGGGGATCGCGTAGTTTGGCCAGTTGGCTGGGATCACGTTGGCCCGCCAAAATCGCCTCGATAATGCGCAAACCACTCAGGCCGCTAATGTCGCTGACGACATGATGAAGGTGCAGGTTCATTTGCTGCAGCGCCTTTTGCATGTGCTGAATCTCCGCTGCTCCGGCCGAAACCAGGTTAAGGCGATGGCGCTGGAGACTACGCAGCCGGCAGATCATGTCCTCGGGCCGGAAAGAAGCACTCAACAACCCAAAACTGTGCAGTCGTTGGATCCACTGGCAGTCCTTGACGTCAGTCTTACGTCCCGGGACGTGGCGCAGATGCCGAGCATTGACCAGAAACACTTCGATGCCGGCCGCTTCCAACTTCTGGTAGAGCGCTACCCAGTAGACCCCCGTTGACTCCATAGCCACGGTGGTGACCCCGCAGTCTTTCAACCACTCGACCAAAGCATCCAATCCCTCGGTGAAAGCGCTGAAGCAGCGCACAAACGGCTCACCCTCCTCTACCGACTCAGGCGACACAGCGGCGTAATGCTCTTCGGATCCACAATCAATACCGCCCGCATGCCGATTGACTATCTCCATCTGCTCCGGGGCTTGCATGGCTTTGGCTATTTTAGCGCGCTGTTTCGACGCCATTGAGCTGCTGTGGTCATTGCCCTTTGCTTTACGCTGTTTGGCTTTCATGGTTAGATGCTCGTGGTTTAAAAGTTGGCACAAGCCCCGGTCCGGCCTTTGGGCGAATCACGAATAAAACACTCTTCTCAACGGGATAGCCTCAAGGGATCGGACCCGGGGCTTCACCAATGCTCTCACCGCAAAACCAAAGGAACCCTGCTCTCCAACGGGCATCCAAAGCACCACTGTAATATCGGTCTGAGCTTCCGCCGGCGACTCTGCCGTCGGCATTGCACCACAAGACTCACCCTGATGAAAAGTTCCTTTCCCTCAACAGATGGCGCAGCCAAGTGAGGTGCTCTCCAGGAACACGTCACATAAGTAACTAAGCTGGAACGAGTTTCAAATTTAGCATTTTTGCTTGTTTTTGCAGTCTGCGGATCTGCTGGAGCCGGAATTTTTGCTCGTACATTTGAGAGCCACGATCGAAGTAATCTTTGCCGTAGACTAGTAAGCGATAGACCAGCTTGGCGAGTTTGTTAGCCATTGCGGTAATGGCTTTGGGCGCACCCAGTCGAGCTTTGAGTCGGCGAAAATTGGCCCCTAAAGCGCTATCGCTGCTATGCAGGCTGCGGGCGGCTAAACGTAAGGCGGTAGCCACGCGGTGTTTGACTTTGCGGCTTCTGCGTTTGAGCACTTTGCCGCCGCTGATCTTGGTCCCAGGACAAAGTCCAAGATAAGAACTAAAGTGTTTTTCACTCTGGAAGCTCCGCTCTAGATCCGGGCCTAGTTCACTTAAGATTATCTGGGCAATCTGTTCACCGATTCCATCAATGCTGGTGAGGTCGACTCCCGCAATCCGTTTCAGTTCGGCTTCTAAAGGGGTAAGTTTTTGTCCCCTGACGGATGTCTCGGTTTTTTTCTCCGGCTCGGTCTGGACTTTCAGTTCACGAGTAGGCAGTTGAGCCAGGGCCTGGGCAATCTGGTCATCGCATTGAGCAAGCTGTTGCTGGTAAAACTTATAACGATCCAGCGCCGTTTGCAGAGCAAAGAGCAGTTCTGGCCTCCAGTTTCCTTCCAAGCTTTTGGCAATGGTTTCTTTGCTCGCTACAATCCGCCGATGCTTGAGTTCGGCCAACTTCTTGCCATCGCACTCTCCGGCCAGGAGCGCTTCGATAATGGCTAGACCGGTCTCTCCGGTGATATCGCTGATGACATTAGCCAATTGCACGTTCATCTCGAAGAGAGCCTTCTGGATATGTTGAACCGCTTGAGTGCTGGCTTTCACCAGCTCATCCCGTAAACGCAGATAACTACGCAAGGGCATGATCTCTGCCACGGGAAGAAAGCAACCCCTCAACAAGCCAAAGGTGTGAAGTTGCTGGTGCCACTGACAATCCAGCACATCGCTCTTGCGCCCAGGCAGATTCTTAGCCAGCCGTGCATCGATCAAGAGCACTTCCAAGCCGTACTGTTCCAGCACTTGAAAAGGCGCAATCCAATAGACCCCTGTCGATTCCATCACCACGCTCTTGATGCCGCACTGCTTGAGCCAGTGCGCCATCGCGTGCAGATCAATGGTGAAGGCCCCAAAACTGCGGACCGACTCAGTGTCTCTGCCGGGTGGCACCGCCACACAATGCTGCTCGCTGCCGATGTCAATCGCTGCCGCATCCCGGTTGAGTACCGGAAGATTTTCGGGCTCTTGATTAGAAGCTTTTTGGACTCTCTTGGCTTTACCTCTTCTCTTGGACATGTAGTTTTCCCTGCTTGAATTAATGGCAAGGTCCGGCCCAGTCTGAAGAAACACTTGCAATCTCTCCAACGGGGTCCGGGCCTTGTCCCTTTTTTCCCTTTCCAAGTCCACTGCCACCAATCCACCGATCGCTTCAGGCTAGAACCATACTAATCAACGGGCATCTGTTGAGCACCAGTGTGTTTTCGGCCTTAACTGCCGAACCGTGCCGCTGCGATTATAGCGTTGCCACCACCCATTGCCAGTTCCTGCCCCCTCCAACCAGCGACGCTGTTTAATTTGCTAATCACCGATCACCAATCACTTCTCACCGGTATTAATTAACCGGCGTTTCCACCGGGGTTCTGAATCCGCAGGTGACTGATAAAGGCCTGGTAAAGTTGATCGAAATGCGATTCCCGGTGATCATCTTCGGATCGATTCGGCATCCGAAGGAAAACTCGGTAAATACCGATGATTCAGGTGCGGGACGCGATGCAACGGCTCACTTAATCTCACTCGGGCACCGGCATATAGCCCATATCAGCTATGCACCTCTTTCTTACCTGGCGGCTGACGCCAGGTTCCAGGGGTATCGTCAGGCTTTGAAGGA
>DATNLB010000188.1:0-12442 GCA_035603095.1 Candidatus Acidiferrales bacterium | reverse complement strand
CTCCAACCGCCTCGTGAAAACCGTCATTCGCGCTACTCTGGAAAAGCGGCGGCTGCGTATTGTACGCGCGTTGATAAAAATTGTGCCCCAGTTCGTGATGAATCACGCGGAAGTCTTCCTCCCGGATCTGAATGCACATCTTGACGCGCAAATCATCTTTCGAATCCACGTCCCACGCGCTGGCATGGCAAACCACGTCGCGATCCGCTGGTTTCGTAAAAAGCGACCGCTCCCAAAACGTCTTTGGCAGCGGCGCAAACCCCAGCGACGTGAAAAAGTTCTCTCCGTATTTCACCATTCCCCGCGGATCCGTCTTCCGGTCTGCCAAAATCTTTGTCAGGTCATAGCTCGCCGGGGGCTTGGGCGAATCCATGAGCGAATAGACGTTGTTCCACTCCTGGCTCCAGATATTTCCCAGCAGATGCGCCGGAATCGGTCCACGCTCCGGCACCGCGTTCCCATATTTTTTTCGCAGTTGGCCGCGCACATACGCGTGCAGCGACAAATACAGCGGCCTGAGTTGCTCCCACAGCCGGTCCTCTTCCTTCGCAAACGCATCCGGCGGCATGTCGTAATTCGAGCGCCACAGCGCCCCCACGTCCGCGTATCCCAACTGTCGCGCCCCCTCATTTCCCAGTTCCACCATCCGTACGTACCGCTGACGCATCGGCGCGCCTATGGCATGCCATCCGGTCCACGCACGCTTCAACTCCTCCAGATCACGGCTCTCGGCCATCAGCTTTTCGATCGCGGTCACGTCCAGGCACTTTCCCTTTTCTCCGTCTGGACACCACTTCCCTTTTCCATATTCCCCGTCCAACGAGGCCAGGATCTGCGCCAGTTCTTTCTGTGCCTTCGGATCATCCGGCGCAGGAAATCCCGCCGCCAATTCCAATAGCAGCCGTTTCCGCGCTAGCTCCGGCGATAATTGCAGTCCGTCAAAACGGTGCGCCTCTTTTGCATACTTCGCGGCCGCCGTGTTCGCTGCCTCGCCCGCCTCCGCGGCGATCTGCTCCGTGTCGTCGGTAATGAAGTTTTCCTGCACCCACCCGGCCCGCGAAGCCTTCACTCCCAGGTCAAACAACCGCTGCTCCGCGTCCTCGATAAACTTCTGCGCCTCTGGTGACGTTGCGGAAGCTTTCTTCCCTGGCTCTTTTGCGGCCGTCGACTGTCCCGCCGCCGATCCCCGGGCAAACACCACAATTGCAATTGCGCAAACAAAATGAATCACCCGTCTCATTCTTCGTCCTCTCATGCGCCCGCCTTCTGCGGCCTGGCGACGGCATCCTGCAGCACCACGAGCGCTCTCTCGATTCCCGCCCGGTCCACATCACAATGCGTAACGAACCGCACCGAATGCAGCGCCGTATCCTGCGCCCACACCCCATAGGGATGAAGCGCATCGCACAGCTCCACGGCGGTTTTCCCGGTCTTCGAGCAATCAAAAATAACGATGTTCGATCGAACCTTCTTCGGATCGATCGTCAGCCCCGGGATTGCGGCGATGCCTTCCGCCAGCCGCTTGGCATTTTCTTGATCGATGTGCAGCCGCGCTGGCGACTTTTCCAGTGCAATCAATCCCGCCGCGGCGATCACGCCCGCCTGCCGCATGCCTCCGCCGAACATTTTCCGGTAGACGCGCCCCTTTTCGATGAACGCCTTCGCCCCCGCGATCATCGATCCAACCGGAGCGCCCAGTCCCTTGGACAAACTGAACATCACCGAATCCACTTTTTGCGTCATTTGTGCAACCTTATCGCCGAGCGCTGTCGCGGCATTAAAAATCCGAGCACCATCCAGATGCACTTTCAGACCCGCGCCATGCGCGTGGTCGCAGATGTCCGCAACCTGCGCCGTCCGATAGACCGTTCCTCCTGCCATATTGCTCGTGTTTTCCAGGCACACCAGCGCGGTCTGCGAATCGTAATAAATCTTCGGCCGGATGACCGCCTCGATCTGTTTCCACGTCAGAATCCCGTCCTCCCCCCGTGCCACTCGGGGCATGCAGCCTGCAATCGCGGACATCGACGCCAACTCATACAAATTTACGTGGCTGCGCTCTTCACAGATCACTTCATTCCCATGGTGCGTCCAGATCTTGATCGCAATCAGGTTCCCCATGCATCCCGTCGGAACAAACAGCGCCGCTTCTTTCCCAAAAATCTCCGCCGCGCGCCGCTCCAATCGGTTGACCGACGGGTCTTCCCCGTATACGTCGTCGCCAACCTCCGCCTGCGCCATCGCCCGCCGCATCTCCGCCGTCGGCCGCGTCACCGTATCGCTCCGCAGGTCCACCACTCCCGCCGGAATCTTCCCCGCCTCCGCAACCTGATCCGGATCCACTCTCTGATTCCCCTTTGCAACTGTGTAGCTCATGTTCCTCTGTTCTCCGTGAACTCTGTGCTCTCCGCGCCCTCTGTGTTAACTCTTTTCTTGCCTTTGCTCTCTGCGTTTCTCCGCGAACTCAGCGTCTCTGCGTTATCCTTTTTCTTTCTTTCCTTCTTTCCTTCCGCGCTTCTTTACCTCAGGAGTTCCACAAACACTTCATTCGAAACGCTCAGTCTCTCTGGCGCCAGCCGCACCATGCTTCCCTCTCGCTCCACTAAACCCGCCGACGCCAACGGATCAAATCGCTCCGTCAGCGTCACCCCATAATCCCGTTCAATCCGCCCCACATCGATTCCATCCAGCTGCCGCAACCCCAGAAATAATTCCTCTTCCAGCGCGCTCTCCGGCGTCAGCCTTTCATGCTGCTCAATGGGCAATCGCCCGCCTTGCACCGCCGTCACGTAAGCTGCCGCATCATGCGCGTTCGCCCATCGCTCCGTCCCCGAAAACGAATGCGCGCCCGCCCCAAATCCCAGGTATGGCTCCCGCCGCCAATATTTCAGATTGTGCCGCGATTCGAACCCCGGCTTCGCCCAATTCGAAATCTCGTAGTGATGATATCCCGCCGCCCGCAATACACCCTGCGCCATTTCGTAATAGTCCGCCATCTCATCTTCGCTCGGCACCGCCCCAGCGCTGTACTTCGCGCCACCTAGCAGCAACTCTTTGCCGAGCCTGCTGCCCTCATCGATCTCCAGTAAGTAAACCGAAACATGCTCCGGCGCCAGCGTCCCCAATTCATCCAAAGACTGCCGCCAGCTCTCCTTCGTCTGGTGCGGCAACCCGGCAATCAAATCAAAGCTGATATTCCGAATCCCAGCCGCGCGCAGAATCGGTACCGCCCGGTAAATATCCGCCCGCCGGTGCATCCGCCCCGCCGCCACCAGCTCCTTATCCGAAAACGATTGCAACCCAAAACTAAGGCGGTTGATTCCTGCGCCCACCCACGCCACCGCTTTCCCCGCCTCAATCGTCTCCGGGTCCGCCTCCAGCGTCACCTCTTCAAGTTCAAGCGCGTAGGGCCCGCCTTCTGAGGCGGACTGCTCCCCAAACGTTTCTCGGATCGCATCCAAAATGTTTTGCAGGTGAACAGGATCCAGCAGGCTCGGTGTCCCCCCGCCAATGTAAACCGTGTCCACCACCAAGGTTCTCTCTGTGTAGGGCCCTCCTTCTGAGGCGGGCCGTTCGCCCACCTCGCCTGCTGCCTCGCCCTGTCTCTGTAGGGACGCAGCACCACCGCGCCTCAAACGCCCAGGCCAGTCCACCCCAGCCGCTCTCAACAACTCCCGATGCCCCCGAATCTCCCGGCAAACGGCCTCAACATACGGCGCAAACCGGCTACTCGCCACCACCCCCGTATGAAAATTACAATACGTACACTTCGTCTGGCAGAACGGCACCTGCACGTAAATCCCCAGCTTCCTCATCACCCAAAAACTCTAGCACACCCCCGCCCCAAACCCGGCCAGAAGCGCAACTTACCTTGCGTGAACGAACCAAAAATAAGGAATGAATTATAGATAGCGGGCCCTGACTTAAGGCAGCTGAATGATGAAGTGATGCCCTATTTTTTTTCCCGTCGAAAGCTTTTGCAATTCGCTGAGTCCGCCTGCCCCCCATCGCGCCAAGAAAGGCAGCAGGCACAGTTCCCGCTCCTGCAGCCCCTTGTGCGGATCCAACAATGACTCCAGGTATTGTTCGTGGGCCGAGATCAGCCCCGCCTTCTTGTCTTGGGCCCGGCCCGCTTTCCGGCGCAGTTTATCGATGTGAAATTCGATTCTCTTTCGCGCTCTTTCGACCGTGCCTTTTAACGTGGGATCGAGTTTCTCGATCTGCTTGCCGAGCTGCGCCAGCATCTTCGCGATCTGTTTTTGGTTTCGCTCGAAGTTTTTCGCCAGAGAGCCGGGGACCGATCGACTTTCCATTTTGTGCCGCAACTCCTGGGGCCCTCCCCAAACATTTTCAACGGTCAGGCCATACCGGCGCAAGAGTTTGTCGGCCTTCGCGTCGACCAGCGTGAATCCCGCGCGTGGCAGCATCACCGGCATCCGTCCAAGCAGATGCCGGTACACAACTTCCGATTGCGCAAAATAAGAAATCTCCGCCGGCCCCGCAATATACGCCGCGGTGGGAAGCAGATAGTCCTGCACCACCGGCCGGAAGAGCGCATTGGGACTGAAGTTCTCCGGCTCGGTGTGCGTGAGATGCACCAACTCTTCACGGTGCCACGTCTTTTCGCCGGCCTGGAATTTTCCGTTGCTCGCCGTTATGACTTCCCTCACGCCATCGGCCAGACGGAACAATAACGTACTTCGCGACGTCACCTTGACCTGGGCATCGAATCCTGCACGGTCCAAATCCTTTCCTCGCTGCAGCAGCTTTTCGTTCAGCGCGTCGCGTTCCGCAAGAGCGTGCTGATAAAGCGGCGCTGCCACTTTGTGGAGGCCGTTATCGAGCGGGTCCATCAGGATCAGCCCCTGCTGCGCAAACAGGCGCGCGAATAATTTGCCGAACGCGCTGCCGTACGTTTCCTCCGGCCGATAGCTTTCCACGAGATATTGCGCGAGCAGGTCGCTACCTTGCTTCGCAAGCAATTCTGCGGCTGCTTGCACAAGAGGCTCAATCTGTGTGCCGAGCGAAATCCGTCCCACCGGCCGTCCCGTTTCCGCGATGAGCGGCAACTCAAAGCGGATCAATTTGCCCTGCTCGAACCACGAGGCGTGACGGACTTCGTCTAGATCGTGATCTTCCGTCGCCATCCAAAAAATCGGCACCGCGGGAATTCCGCCGCGCGTCAATTCCTCGGCAATCTGGACGGCCGTCAGCGCCTTATAAACGGAATAAGCCGGCCCGCTGAACAGCCCCACCTGCTGCCCGGAAACGACCGCGACTGCGCCTTCCTGAAGCCGGTCCAAGTTGGCCAGTGTTTCCGCGCCCGCCCCGAGATCGACGTTCTGTCTGCGAAGAATGGAACTTACTTCTGCTCTTCGCTCACCTGGGTAGTCCAATTTCCGCGCCGAGCGCGTCACCGCCGGCATGGACGGCGGATGAAAGTAGAATGACTTCACTTTTTCAAAGTGATCCAGGTATTCGAGAAACAGCTTCGGTTGGTGCGGAAGCTGGCGAAACGTGAGGACACGAGAATCCATGAGCCGTTAGATGATACTCGCAGGAAAACGTCTCATCAAATCTGTAGCTAATCATTGTGACTGCCGAGTTCGTATGCTATTTTCAGTGTTACACGCCCTCTTAAGGTACCCATGCCGAAACCACTTCGGACATTCTTTCTGTGGTTCCTTTTGGCCCAGAGCGCCACGCCTCTCTTCTCGCAAGCCCAATCTCCGCAACCGGCAGGCGCCCAGGCGCCCGCCGTTATTCGGTCAACAACCAGGCTCGTTCAGCTAAACGTCATTGTCCACAATACGAAAGGCGAGCCGGTCGAAGGCTTGAAGAAGGAGGATTTCACCGTCCTGGATCAGGGAAAAGAGCAGCAAATCGCTGCTTTTTCCGCCAATTCGGCGGCGCCGCGCGACGCCTCCATTCCGTCGCTTCCCACGAATGTCTTCTCGAACCGCGGCGCCTCAGGTGCGGCAAACCCGGGCAGCGTCACCGTCATCCTTTTTGATGCGCTCAATACGGCAATTCAGGACCAATTCTACGCCAGACAGCAGGTGCTGAAATTCCTGCGCCAGCTTCAGCCACGGGATCACGTAGCCATTTATGTTCTAACCACAAAGATCATCGTGCTCAACGAATTCACCCAGGACGCCACCTCTTTGCTCCAGGCCATCCAGAAATTCAGCGGATATTACTCGGCGCAACAGGACGCAGCGAATCCGAATCCGAATCCCGTGGATCAAAGCACTTTCGTGAATAACACTCCCGAAACCGATGCAATGGCCTCCCGCTTGCGAGACTTCCTGAATGCCGCCGACGGCAAGTTCAGCGATTTTGCCAACATCAACCGCGCTGAAACCACGACGAGCGCTATTCAAGCCATCGCCAATCACGTCGCGCGAATTCCCGGAAGAAAAAGCTTGGTATGGGTTTCGGCCAGCTTTCCGATCAGCATCGGATTTGACGGCGAAACCCTGAGTCAGCCGGGGCGGGAGCAACGCATGTTCACAGACGAGATCGAGCACGCCACACGTGCACTGAATCAGGCCAACATGGCAATCTATCCCATTGACGCTCGCGGATTGTTGGCCAGCCCACATTTCAGCGCCACCAACAACACCCCTTTCAGTACCAGATCTCCGGCCAGGGATCTGGGGCCGGATCAACGGAATTTCGATACCATGATTGTTCTTGCCGACCGTACCGGAGGGAAAGCTTCTTACAATACGAACGACATCGAGGGAGCCGTGCAGCGAGCAATTGCTGACGGCCAATACACTTACACGCTTGGCTTTTATCCAACCCACGGCAAGTGGGACGGCAAGTTTCACGAACTGAAGGTTCACGTAAACGAAAAGGGCCTGACGCTCCGCCACCGCAAAGGCTATTTCGCGCTTCCCGACCCTCCTGCCGGGCCCGAGGAAAATAAGGCCGCGCTCGACGCCGCCATCGGCAGTCCCGTGGAATGGACAAACCTGAATTTGGAAGTCGCTTTGAAGGCCTTCGATCTCGCCGTTCACACGCTTGATCTTCAGGTCGGCCTGGACACGCATGAACTCTCTCTGGCGCCCAAGGACGGCAGGTGGAGCGACACCATTTACGTGCTTTTCGACCAACTGGGGGCGGGGGACAAAGTCATCACCAGCGAAAAAGAAACTTTTGGGATGAACATGAAGCCCGAGACGTATGAGCGGTTGATGAGAATTGGCACCAAGTTTAGCGGGCGATTAGTGCTGTCGCCGGAGGTGGTGAATCTCCGGGTCATCGTCCAGGATACGGGATCGGGCGCCATCGGCACGCTTACCATTCCGATCAAGAAATATGTGGAGGAAGCGGCTTCGCTGGGCGCAAATCCACGCCCTGCGCAGAAACCGTAGACACAAATAAATGACCCGGAGAAATCAGGCCCGCGCTGTAGCCGGCTCAAGCGCGGCAAGCACGTCTGACACGCGTCTTTTTCGCTCATCAGTAAGGGGCTGCAGCGGGAGGCGGGGAATTCCGCCGCGGTATCCGCGCTGATCCATTGCGTATTTCACGCCGGTGAGGCCCAATTCGGAGACGATCAATTTCGACGCCCGAGCGACCACGAATTGCAGTTTGCGAGCTTTTTCATGATGCCCCTGGCGGATCAATTCAAATAGCTTCACGCATTTTTCCGGCAGCGCGGACGCCAGCGCGAGAATTCCTCCCCGCGCGCCGACGACGAACGAGGGATAAAGCGTCGCGGCATTGCCCACCAAAACGTTGAAGTCGGCCGGCGTCGCGGCGACAAAATCCGCTGTGCCCTGTACATTTCCCGAGCTGTCTTTGATGCCGATGATGTTGGGATGTTCCGCGAGTGTGTCTACTTCCGGGGCGCCTAAGGTGATGCCCGTGAATTGCGGAATCGAATAGAGCATCACAGGAATTGGCGATTCGTCGGCCACGCGGCGGAAATGCGCGATCAGCGCTTCGGCTTTGTACGCCGGTTTGTAGTAATGCGGCGGTTTCACCAGCGCCGCGTGATAGCCAAACTCCGCCGCGCGCTTCGTCCGCTCGATGGTCTCCGCAGTGGATTCCGCGCCAGTTCCGGCGAGCAGTGTTTTCTCTTTCGCGGATGCTTCCTTCACCGTGGCGAGAATCGCGTCCATCTCCGCGCGTGTAAGCAGCACGGATTCTCCCGTCGAGCCCAGCGCGACGTAACCCAGAAGATCCGTCGCGTTGTAAAGACGGAGATTGTGCTTCAGATCGGAAAGAGAAACCGATCCGTCCTGCGCATACGGAGTGGTCAAAGCGGCGAATACACCGGAAAAGTTCACGGCTTAATCTCCTGAAGCAGGCACGCCGGAAGCGGCGGCCTGTCCGCGATGTAAATCCTGCAACGCGGCGACTTCGGTTCCCTGCTCGAGCAGCGCGCGGATTCCGCGCGCAGCGGCATGCGCCGCGGCAAGCGTCGTGATGCACGGTATGTTGTAGCGGATCGCCGCGCGCCGGATCGATTTTTCGTCGTAGAACGATTCGCGCCCCAGAGGCGTGTTGATCACCAGATCGATCTTGCCCGTTTTCACCAGGTCCACAATGTTCGGCCGGCCTTCGTTCACTTTGAATACCGCTTCAGCCTCGATGCCGGCGGATTCCAGCGCCGCCGCAGTTCCCCGCGTAGCAAGCAGGTGAAAACCCAACGACGCCAGCTCTTTTCCAAGGGCTCCCAACTGCTTTTTGTCACGGTCGTTTACGCTGAGGAAAACCGTGCCCTTGCGCGGCAAGCGCTGTCCCGCCGCAAGTTGCGCCTTTGCGAACGCTTGTCCGTACGACGTCGAAATCCCCATGACTTCGCCCGTGGAGCGCATCTCGGGACCGAGAATGGTGTCCACGCCGCGGAACTTGTTGAAGGGAAACACCGGCGATTTCACCGAATAGAATTCATGCACGGCGATTTCGGCCACACCGTTGTGCCGTACAATCGGCAGGCTAATGTTCGCCAATTTCTTTCCGGTCATCAATCGCGCCGCGACCTTCGCCAGCGGCACTCCCGTCGCTTTGCTCACGAATGGGACCGTGCGTGAGGCCCGCGGATTTACTTCCAAAACAAAGACCGTGTCACGCTGAATCGCGTACTGCACGTTCATTAACCCGACCACTTTCAATGCCAGCGCCAGCCGTTTCGTATATTCACGGATGGTGTCGAGAATCGCGGGTGACAGGCTAACAGGCGGTAACACGCAGGAGGAATCCCCGGAGTGTACTCCGGCTTCTTCGATGTGCTCCATAATTCCGCCGATGACCACGTCCGTTCCATCGGCCAGCGCATCCACATCGATTTCTGTCGCTTCCTCGAGGAATTGATCGATCAGCACGGGCCGTGCGGGTCCCATCAGCGCCGCTTGGGCGACGTATTCCTGCACAGTGTTCACGTCATACGCGATCACCATCGCGCGCCCGCCAAGCACGTAACTCGGCCGGACCAGCACGGGCAATCCGATTTCTCCCGCCACGCGCGCCGCTTCTTCTGGCACCAGCGCGGTGCCGTTGCGTGGCTGCGGAATCCTCAGCTCGTCCAGCAACCGCCCAAACCGCCGGCGGTCTTCCGCCAAATCGATCGATTCCGGAGCGGTGCCCACGATTGGCACACCGTTGCGCTTCAGCTCCAATGCAAGATTCAGCGGCGTTTGACCGCCAAACTGCACGATCACTCCCTGTGGTTTTTCGCGCTCCACGATTGCCAGCACATCTTCCAGCGTAAGCGGTTCGAAATAGAGGCGGTCGGAAGTGTCATAGTCCGTCGAAACCGTCTCCGGATTGCAATTCACCATGATGGTTTCAAAACCGTCTTCGCGCAGCGCGTACGCGGCATGGCAGCAGCAATAGTCGAATTCGATCCCCTGCCCAATGCGGTTCGGTCCACTGCCCAGAATCATGACCTTGAAACGCGACTGGGCGTCCGATTCGTCCTCGTCTTCGTACGTCGAGTAGAGGTACGGCGTAAACGACTCAAATTCCGCCGCGCAGGTATCGACGCGCTTGAACACCGGCGTCACGCCGTAGCGGGCGCGCTGCAAACGCACGGAGGCGGACGTCGTTCTCCATATTTGCGCCAATTGCTCATCGCTGGTTCCGTGACGCTTCACCTCGCGCAACAATTCCTTCGAAGCCGTCTCCACGGTGACGGCCGCCGCGCGACGGTTCATCGCCGTCAACTCTTCAATCTGCTGGATGAACCAAGGATCGATCTTCGTCAGCTCGCAAATTTCCTGGGTCGGCAGCCCGCGTTCCATGGCCGTCAGCAGCCAGTGAATCCGGTCCGGCCTCGGCGTTGCTAGTTTTTCACGCAGCAGCGAATCCGGGGTTTCCGACGGGGCGCGCCACGGGGTGCTCGGCTCGAGCGAGCGAATTCCCTTTTGCAGCGCCTCCTTGAAGGTCCGCCCGATCGCCATGACTTCGCCGACCGATTTCATCTGCGTTCCAAGAGCGCTGTCCGCGCCGGGAAATTTCTCAAACTGCCACTTCGGAATCTTCACCACGACATAGTCGATTGTCGGTTCGAAGCACGCCGGCGTTTTCTTCGTGATGTCATTGGGGATTTCATCCAGCGACATTCCCACGGCCAACCGCGCCGCGATTTTCGCGATCGGGAATCCCGTCGCCTTGCTGGCCAGCGCCGAGCTGCGCGAAACGCGCGGATTCATTTCGATAACCACCATCCTGCCATTTTCCGGGTTCACAGCGAACTGCACGTTCGAACCGCCCGTTTCCACGCCGACTTCGCGGATAATCGCGGCTGAGGCGTCGCGCAGGCGCTGAAATTCCTTGTCGGTCAGTGTCTGCGCGGGTGCCACGGTAATCGAATCGCCGGTGTGCACGCCCATGGGGTCGAAGTTTTCGATGGTGCAGATCACCACGAAGTTGTCGCGGAAATCGCGCATCACTTCGAGTTCGTATTCCTTCCAGCCGAGCACGGATTCTTCCACCAGCGCTTCATGCACCGGGCTCATGTCCAGAGCGTGGGCAATGGCCTCGCCAAACTCTTCCTTGTTGTAAGCGATCGAGCCGCCCGTGCCACCCAGCGTGAAGGACGGGCGAATCACCAGCGGGAACCCCAGCTGATCGCAAAGCCGTAATGCGTCCTTCGCGTTGTTCACCAGCGCGGACGCGGGAACTTCCAGACCAATCTTGCGGCAGGCATCCTTGAACCAGAGACGGTCTTCCGCCACCTTGATGGCGCGTAGCGAAGCGCCAATCATCTCCACTTTGTATTTTTCAAGGATGCCGCTTTCGGAAAGCTCCACGGCCAGATTCAGCGCCGTCTGTCCTCCGACCGTAGGCAGGAGCGCATCCGGTTTTTCCCGCGCAATAATTTCCTCGAGATATTCCTTGGTGAGCGGCTCGATGTACGTGCGATGCGCGAGTTCCGGGTCGGTCATGATGGTCGCCGGATTCGAATTGACCAGCACCACCTCATACCCCTCGGCGCTCAGCGCCTTGCACGCCTGCGCACCGGAGTAATCAAACTCGCAAGCCTGCCCGATAACGATCGGCCCGGAGCCGATGATCAGGATTTTCTTGATGTCTTTGCGTTTGGGCAAGTCTTCAGTCCCCGGTTCTCAGTTCTCCGTTGCCACTTCGAAAAAACTTCCTGCCTGAAGCCGGACCGTCCGTTACCACTTCACCCCATGGGTATTCAAGACGCTCTCGGCCTGCTCCCGATGATTCAACAACGTCGAGTAAATCGCCTTGTAATGGTCGCCCTGCTTCCATTCGATCACTTTGCGCGCGCGTTCGGCGCCGACTAGGTCTTCCATCGCCTGCCATTCGAGCATGCAAACCGCAATGTGAAAGTAGCTGCTCCGCAACTCGCCATCGCCGTCCGGAACCCGAATCTCCATGTTAGGAAAATTTCGGTGTAAGTCTTCGAACAAGGCTGGATTGTCAGCCCGATGACGTTCCATTAGAACCCAGTGGCCCTGCTCGTGGACGTAAGCCGAAAGTGCCAGGTCGTCGTTGTCCAGGAAGCGCAGGTTCAGAGTCAGCACAGGATAGGAATGATTCATGGCCCCGCGCTCGATCAGAATGTCGCGCGAGACGGTGTACCTTTTCAAATCGTACTGTTTCGCGAGACGTTCCATTTGCTCCTTGCGCTGTTCCTCCATGGGATAGCCGTGCTTGGTCTTGATCTTCAGCTGGGGAGTTTGCGCCGACGCCAGCGATGATGCGAATGCCGCAGCAGCGATGATCAGACACTTTTTAATGTCCTTGCGCTTCGGCATATTCTTCCGTAAAGCCTTTTTCAGTGCCGCGAACTGCCCGGCTGCTCGAATTCCTTCATCAAATCCGTGAATTGCGAGAACAAGTAGTGTGAATCGTGCGGCCCGGGCGACGCCTCCGGGTGATACTGCACGCTGAAGAGCGGCAACGACTTGTGGCGCATGCCCTCGTTGGTGTTGTCGTTCAAATTGATGTG
>DATNLB010000068.1:0-6389 GCA_035603095.1 Candidatus Acidiferrales bacterium | reverse complement strand
GACGTGCTGCCGGCCGGCGGCAGTGAAATGTCGAAAAACAGAGGTGAGTCCTGCTGCGAGACCTTCGCCTTTTTGCGCCACGACCTGCACTGTACTGCCTAATAGGTGTGCCAATTCGTCCTGATCCGATTCAGGGCACATCACTGCGACCTCCACGCTGGTCAATGACTTTGCCAACGCGAGGGTGTCCTCTAAAAGGCACCGATACAGCGCTGTCACTGCGGGAGAAGGAAGGCTCTCAGTGAGTCGGGTCTTGACCATGCCGGGCTTTGGGGCTTTCGCCATAATGACCAAGGTGCGGTTTGGGTGAGAAAAATACCCAGTGGTCTGGCTAGAGGATTCCATAAGAGATTGGTCTATCGGGACTTACGCCGGTCGCGGCGTTCCCGCCCTTCGACGTCGAAAATAATAGCGCACGATCCGGCTCAGGATGAACCACGCTGCTCCTACCGTGCCCTTCACCGTACCGCCGATTTTGGACTTTCCAATCCGCGGGTAGTAGCTTACAGAGACTTCCACGATGCGAAATCCCGCGATGGCCCCTTTCACGATCATTTCCACGGCCCAGCCGTAGGTAGTCTCTTCAAGGGCGAGAGCGCTCAGCACATCTGCGCGGCCGGCGCGAAACGGACCGAGGTCGCTGACCTTCACGCCGTACAAAAGCCTGATCAGGCCGGCGGCGAGGCGATTGCCGAATGATTGGTGCCACGGTAGCGCGCCGGGGCTGCTTTTGCCGCCGAAGCGCGAACCGAGCGTAATGTCAGCGCGCCCCTCGATGATCGGAGCCAAGATAATCGGCAACTCCGAAGGGCGGTCGCTGTAGTCTCCGTCGAGGAAAACGACCACATCAGGGTTTTGCGTATTCGCAAGCCCTGTCAAACAAGCGCGCCCGTATCCTCGCCGAGGCTCCTGGATGACCTGTGCCCCCATCTTTCGGGCGAGATCGGGCGTTCCGTCAGTCGAATTGCTGTCGACAACGATGACCTCCGTGACGAGATTGGAAGGCAGATCGGCAAGCACACGACCAATGGCTTGCGCTTCGTTATGTGTAGGAATGATGACCGATACTCGCACGCAGATTGGCTCATCACCACCATGGGGACGTGGGGCGCCGCCGCGCCAGCAACGCGTCGATGCCCCAGGCGCGACCTGCGCGTCCCACCGCAAGTCCGAGCGATGCGACTACGGGAACCAGTAGTTCCCAAATCCAGGACGTGCCCCATTCCGTGACCCAAAGGCTGCCGAGGAACAGGAATGCGACCAAGGCGGCCGGACGCGTGAGCAGGCCGATGACCAGCAGTATCCCCAGGGACAGTTCCGTCGCCGCTTGCCCGGGAGCTATCATTGCCGCATGGCTCGACATAAACCCCAGAACCAACTTCCATGCCGCTGGCGCATGGCTGTTCTTAATGTAGAAGTTGATCACGCCTGCGTAACCGGCTGGGGTGTAGGCGCCCTTCCCCAGATTCTCGAAGAAGACCGATACAAACATCGCACCGATGATCATGCGAACCAATGCCAAACCGTTTGGCGCATCGGGTTGACCGGGGAGGCTGACTGTCGCATTTTGTGCTGGAGTTGCGTTTGTCGTCATTCTAAACCTCTGCGCCATAGATTCCACCGATGACTAAGGGCGCAATCTTAAACTATCGGCCCGTGCAGCGCTATTGTGTATCGCAATGCGTATCGCACAGCCTCTGGGAATCATGAGAGGAGGGCGCGCTATTCCGAGTTGCCCGACGATCAGCGGTCCTGGGTGAACGCCTGCCACACTGTAAAACGTTTGTCACGGCATTCTTCAGCTCCGCTTGATGATGAACACAGTCTTATCGTCAATACGGTCCGGTTCGCCAATCTGGCGGAGACGATCGTCTTTTTTCACCGCATATTCCAGCAGAGCGTTGCAGATTTCCTTTGCCGGTTGGCGATAGCGCTCACGCATCACCCCTTCGAGTTGCTGACGTTCTTCTTTGTCGCTTCCGTCGTAGACCCCGTCGGTATAAAGGAAGAAAATGTCCCCAGGACTCAACAGCGTGAGCTCGGCCACATCGGAGGAGTTCACCCTCGTCCCTCGGACTTCCAGTGAAAGATACCTATTACGGTCCGGATGATCTTCGGGGATCTGCAAGCCAAGCGGTAGGAACTGCACCATGCGGCTTTTATCAATCTCCATGAACTTGCGAAATTCGGCGGAGAAGACCAGCGGGGGTACATGTCCGAAGTTCACGAATCGAAAGTAGCCGTAAGGGTGCACTTCGCCGTAAAGCATGGTCGCTATCTCCTGGGCGCTCTCTTTCTCGCTTCTGCCGAGAGCATTTCGTGCGGTGACTGATTGGGCCAACCTCAGGTTGATCCTCTCGAATAACTCCGGTGTCGTTTTCCCTCGATAATCGAGTTCGGAGAGCATGAGGGCATGAAACGTGTCGTGTACCGTCGACGCGATTTTCGCTGCAATGATTCCGTGTCCCTGAGCGTCCACCAACAGAACTCCCGCCGTGCTATACAACTCGCGCAGGTCTTCGGCGACCCGTACCTGTTCCGAGCTTCGTGCCTCTCTGTACGCGGATTCCATTTCGGGCTCGTAGCCGGGCCTTGATTTCAACCATTTGACATGATCGTCCACCGAATTACGCGGCATCGCGCCTGCCGGGAGCGGCTCTAAATACTGTTTCGATCGCTTCAGGGCCCGCTGAATGCGGGCATCGATGTCGTAACGCTGCTGGAAGTTTATGTACTCAAATAGGTCGCCGCCGACCGTTCCCGCGGGAATGGAGTTGCCGTACATCTCGATTCCTTCCACATGCGGAATCGTCCCTTCCACCGGCATCAGCCGCTTGCGCAGATATTCGTCAATAGTTGGAGCGGTGTAGATGTTTGTCATGAGGGACTTCCAGGCCGAAGTGATTCACTCCTTTGATGTTTGCCTAACTCGGTCCAAAACATGACGATGCGGCACTCCATGCGACAGCGCCCAATGTCTTTTGATAGCGATCCACGCCAATGTCAGCGTCACTGCGGCCTCGTACGGAGCGAACGTCCTCCGTCCTACATACTACTTACCACACCCTACATCCGCTGGGGGCAATGCGACTAACAAATCCTCAGATTGCTGCCCTGGTCTTGAAAACCCTTGGGCTTCCACAAGCTCGAATGCACGCGTTCCGTCACGGATGTAATCGGAGATGGGAGTTAGCCGGAATGAATCCTGCCGTTCTTCGCCAACAAATGGGACACAGCTCTGCTGTGATGACAGCAGGATACACCAGAGAAATTCCACTCGAACGGGTGCGAGCGGCGTTTTCCAACATGGAATTGGAAAATGTGAAAGTTAGCGGGTCTGTACGAGCAGTCGCTCAGTTGTGTATAATCAGCGAACTAGAGGAATGAGCGGGCGTCGTACAATGGCAGTATAGAAGCTTCCCAAGCTTCCTCTAGTTAACCCTAACACGCTGATCTGGCGGCACTTAGTCAAAACAAAACTCTCTGTAATTGGAAAATAATGGAAAATGGGGCCTCGGAGACCCCTGTTCTGTGCTCCGATGGGACAGTCAGCGGCAAATCGTTCCATGGCTGTTAATTCTGTCCTCTTTGGGGTAGAATAACTGCATGGAAACCATAGAATACACTCCGGCACAGGCTTCGGCCGTCGCGAATCTGCCGCTTCCGGCCGTACACAAGCTGATCGAACGCCGTCTCATCCGGCCACGGCGCCTCCGCAGGGGGCGTTCCATCCAACGAATGCTCAGCCGCGAGCAGGTGTTATATCTGCGCCTCGAAGCGGAGGGAGTGCGCCTCTTGCCGATCGCCGCACGTCGCGCGATTGCGAAGAAGATTGAATCGTCGCCTGAAATAGACACCGTAGCCCTTACCGAGGGTTCAGCTCTGGTAATTGAGGTGAAGTCAGTGCGGTTGGAACTCGACTCGGACCTGAGGAAACTTGAGCGGGCAGAGAACATGATTGTTTCCGACCCTGAGATAATGCGCGGTACTCCCGTCTATCGTGGGACGCGCATTCCAGTCGAACTCATTGCCGATATGTTGAGCCAAGGAGCAAACCCCGAAGAGGTCATCGAAGGCTACCCGGCTCTGGATCGGGAGAAGGTCGAGCTTGCTCCGCTCTATGTCCAAGCTTTCCCGCGCCGCGGCCGTCCGGCCTCCCGCCCCTGGGCAAAGCGAAAACCGCTTCGTGTAACCCGGCACCCTCGTACCCTCGCGGAGTGACAGTGAAGCTCTTGATCGACGAATGCCTACACACATCCTTAGTCGAAGCAGCGAATGCGGCGGGTCACGTCGCGCATCATGTCAATTATCTCGGTCTCGGCGGCTCCAAAGACTGGGAACTCATGGCCACCATCCGCACCCAGGACTACACTTTTGTAACGAATAATGGTTCCGATTTTCTGGCCTTCTATGGACAAGAACCGTTGCATGCCGGAGTGATCATTATTGTTCCCAATGCCACACCCATTCGCCAGCGAGAACTCTTCAACGCGGCGCTCGCGCATATTGGCGCACGGGATTTGACCAATACGGTCGTTGAGGTCAAATATTCAAGAACTGGCATCAAGTGTTCTGAGTACGCCCTACCAGAAGCAGGCGATTGAGATGAAAAATGAAGGAATCGGCAGATGCCGATGATTCCTTGGTGGCAGTTTGCCATCCGGGAATCTGCACTCTCGACCTTTTGCTTAGAAGCCATTCGAACTACTTTGCCAAATCTTGCCAGAGGAGTGGCTAATCGAATGGATTCAGCAAGTTGGGACAAATTCTCGCAACCTACTTTCTCCTTCATTTGTTGCCATTGGCCGCAGAATTGCCACCGTTTTCCGCAATTTGCGTGACATTTTCGTGACAGATGCAGTCACCTCCAGGGCCATCGGTTGAACTGGATTGTTTCCGGCTCGCTGATTTCCCAGATCCGGACTTCTTATTTTTGAAGACCTGCATGTCCGAGTACTATGGGAGGTGCTTCGCGCGGCAACTAGGGCATATACATCCACAAATCGCTTATATCGCCTTCTACTGTGCCCGCAATGCCGTAGCCGCCGAGGAGCCACAGGTTCCCCTTCGCATCGATCCAGCGGCAAGCTGATGTGCGAGCCCCAGGAATATTGCCGGGGGCAGGCGTACCTTGAACGCCATACGCACCATTCTGGTTGATTAAGTTGGATCCGGACATCCACGACCATTCACCGTTGCTATACTTCCAGAGGTCGTTTAACAACCCGGTCCCATTGGCTGAATCTATCCCATTCCCGCCGAAGAGCCAGAAATTGCCGGAAGGATCGATCCAACTGACAGCTTGTTGCCGCGACCCAGGAAGTTTATTCACAGCAGGCACGCCTTGAGAGCCGTAAGCACCAGCCTCGTTGACCTGGGTGGATCCAGACATCCACGTCCATTGGCCATTGCTGTACTTCCACAGGTCGTTGAGAAATCCGTTTATTCCGGCAGAACCATAGCCAGCTCCGCCGAAAAGCCAGAGAGTTCCTGACGAATCCATCCAGCTTGCAGCCCAATACCGTGCGCCAGGGATGTTTCCCGGCGCCGGTGTCCCTCGGGAGCCGTAGACCCCGTTTTGGTCCATCAAATTAGATCCCGATACCCAGGTCCATTGCCCGTTGGTGTATCTCCATAGGTCGTTCAGCATTCCACCATTTGTCCCGCTCGAATCCCGGTGGAATCCGCTGAAGAGCCAGAAGCTTCCGGACGAATCGATCCAACTTAATGCGCCAAATCGCGCGCTAGGAATATTGCTTGCCGCAGGAACACCGAGAGTGCCATACGTGCCCTGCTGACCCACGAGGTCGGAACCACCCATCCACGTCCATTCGCCCGCGCTATACTTCCAGAGGTCGTTTAGCGGCCCATAGGTACTGGTTGAATCCAAGCCATTTCCTCCAAAGAGCCAGACATCTCCAGACCCGTCGGTCCAGCTAACGGCATCAGAACGTGCTCCTGGGATATTGACGGGGGCGGGAACACCCAATGTGCCATAAATACCCCGCTGACCACCTAGATCAGAGCCGCCCACCCACGCCCATTCGCCCGCGCTATATTCCCACAAGTCATTCTGAGGAGTGATGGTTAGAACCGATCCGATACCAAATCCGCCAAACAGCCAGAGATTTCCGGAAGTGTCCGTCCAGGTGACAGGGCTCTGCCGTCCCCCTGGGTTGTTGTTCACGGCGACCACCCCTAAAGTCCCGTAGACACCGAAGTCGACTCCGGTGTCAGGCCCCTTGATCCATGTCCATTCATTGTGGCCGCAGTTGACTTGTATGTTTGTGACGTTGGCAGTGGCGATTCCAGAGCCATTGGTCACACCGCAAAGCTGCGCTGGATTGGAAGGCTGCGCAGAAATCGTGACGCTGTACGAACTGCCGCTT
>DATNLB010000095.1:0-2616 GCA_035603095.1 Candidatus Acidiferrales bacterium | reverse complement strand
CTTGGCCCAGAAAATGTTGGGAACGAAAGTCTGCGGATTGCGGTCGTACAGCGGAAACCAGGCAGACTGGATTTGGACCATGATGCGATGGCCGGGGAGGAAGACGTGATTTGCCGTGGGAAGAGCGAAGCGATAAAGGAGCGCTTTGTCGGACGCAATGGCCTTGGGCGTTTCAAAACTCTCGCGGTAGCGACCGCGGAAAATGTCGGCTGAAACCATCAATTGATAGCCTCCCATAGCCGCCTGGCCAGCCACCTCGTCGGGATAGACGTCGATCAACTTGACCACCCAGTCCGAGTCCGTACCGCTGGTGGAGGCAACCAGATTGGCAACGGGTTGCCCGCTAATCTTCACTGGTGCGCCGAGGACATCGGAGACGAACACCGCCACATCCGGGCGGCCGGAGGCTTCCCGCTGGTCGTCCACCAGCCACTGAGACCAGGTCAAGCCATTGGAGTAGCCCATCGGTTGGCTAGGGCGGGCGCGGAAGGGCACGGGCTTGGCGGGGTCGGAGACGTATTCGTCGAAGGCGCTGTCGCTAGGCGCTGGTGCAGCGTAGCTCAGTTTCAGACCTGCGTTGAGATAGAGCGGAGTGGGTCGCACTGTGCAGCCGCTTGCACAGCCTGACGGCCAGGCGGGCAGACGCCGCCACCTGTTCGTCCCTGTCTCATAAGCAGAGACGGGCGGGACATCTGCCTTGGGGGCGCCGTCCTTGAGGTATTGGTCGAGGAAAGGCCGCAAGATTTCTCGCTGGAAGTAGAGCGAAGTATCGCTGTTGAATTTCAAGGCGCCGAGCGTGCTGCCGTCATCGATCTCCTGGCCGTGATGCCAAGGCCCCATGACCAGGAAGACTTTGTCGTTGTCCGTGTCTTTCGGCTTGATCGCTTTGTAGACAGCTATCGCGCCGTAGATGTCCTCCTGATCCCAAAGGCTGTGCACTAGCATCACCGGCACTTTTAGGGGTTGAGCTGCTAACACTCGGTCCACTGCCTGTTCTCGCCAAAAAGCGTCGTAACTGGGATGTTCTAGAATTTTCCGCCAGAAACCGACTTGTTCGAGGCCGTGACGCCGGCCGAGCTCGCCAGCCGAGCCTGCCTGCATGAACTCGTCATAATCGTCAAAGTGGCTGGTCCACCATTTGGCCTTGTTGTCGCGGGTGGCTTCCTGTTCGTAGATGTAGCCCATATTCTGTTGTCGAAAGGCGCCGTAGTGGAACCAATCGTCGCCCATCCAGCCATCGACCATGGGGTTCATCGGTACGGACACTTTGAGGGCCGGATGCGGATTGACGAGGGCCATCAACGGGGTAAAACCATCGTAAGAAATGCCCAGAATGCCGACCTTGCCGTTGGTTTCCGGAATGTTTTTCACCAGCCAGTCGATGGTGTCGTAGGTGTCCGTGGCGTGGTCGACCAGCGTGGGGTTCAGCGGCCCGCGCAGCGGCCGGTTCATCACGTAGTCGCCCTCCGAGTCGTATTTGCCACGCACATCCTGGACGACCCGGATGTAACCGCCTTCGACGATCACTTCGGTAGCGTTGTCGTAGCCGCTCAGGATCGGACCGAGGTGGGAGCTGTGCGCGTGGGAGGTGAGATCGGTGGCGTCGTAGGGTGTTCGAGTGAGGAGGATCGGCGCATTCTTGGCGCCTTTGGGGACGAGGATGACCGTGTGCAGTTTCACCGCGTCGCGCATGGGGATCATCACGTCGCGCCGGGTGTAATCGAAGCTATCGGTGACGGGCGTGATCTGGGCCGGCGTTTCGTTGGCCAAGGTGGCAGGAGTAGATGGCGCCGGAGCCTGAGCAGCAATAGGTTCGGCGAACAAAAGGACGCCCAGCAGCGATGCGAACAAGGTTAGAGCGCCAACGCAGTAGATCGGCTTCATCAGAGTCCCTCAGTCAGGCATGGAATGAGGGTGGATTATATCCCTGCATTGACTGTGCACGCCACTTTCAGGGTCTGGGCGGATACAGAACATGGAATCCGGAAACTAGTACGGCACCCCCGCATTTAACGGTGTTTACTGCATTGGGAAGCGAGAGTAAAATGAGGCGAACTGATTGCGTTGAGTGCCTCACACAGTCGTTTGACTGAACCCAGCTACAAAGACTTCCCTCTAGGAGCGACCAAGATGGCCACCGCTACTCTCACCAAGCCCGCAGCAAAGGGAGGCAGCTTTCTCCTGGAATCGCCGCAGCCGGGGGACGTCTTCACGCCTGCTGATTTGACCGACGATCAGAAGCTGATCGGCCAGACGGCTGAGGAATTCGTCCTCAAGGAAGTTTTCCCATTCATTAAGGAACTCGAAAACAAGAAGGCCGGGCTGATGGCCGAGCTGGTGAAAAAAGGCGGCGAAGTTGGCTTGATGGGTAGCGGTGTTCCCGAGGAGTATGGTGGAGCGGGGCTCGACAAAATTTCCACCACGGTGCTGACCGAGAAACTTTCGATTTACGGCGGCTTCGCCGTAACCCACGGAGCGCACGCGGGAATCGGCACGCTGCCGATCGTTTACTTCGGCACGGAAGCGCAGAAGAAAAAATACCTGCCGAAGCTGGCTACGGGAGAGTGGATCGGCGCCTACTGTCTCTCCGAACCGCAAGCCGGGTCCGACGCGCAG
>DATNLB010000104.1:0-7438 GCA_035603095.1 Candidatus Acidiferrales bacterium | reverse complement strand
GGCGTCTCCATCGACGACTTGATCGACTTCACGCCTGCACTTCGCGAACGGGCAAAAGAGATTGCCGCAAAGTTTCACCTCGGGCCGGTCTACACTCCTCCGACCGTGAGCAAACTGGAAGGTCCGCTTGGCACGCTCACGATGGGGACTGCCTCCGGCGGCACAAACTGGCCAGGGGGATCCTACGACCCGGAAACACACATCGCCTACCTGTATGCGTGCAACGCGTGCCTCGAGCCCATCGGACTTGTTCCGGCTCCGAAAGAAATTTCGGATCTGAACTACATCGCGGGAACCGCGGGAAAAGAAGTGGAGATTCTGCACGGACCGGGCGAGAACGCCGGAGCCGATTCTCCCAAGCCGCCGAAGAAACGGGCTGGCGGGGGTTTCGTACGCATGGACGTCGATGGATTGCCGCTGATCAAGCCGCCATACGGCACGATCACAGCCATCAATCTGGATAAGGGCGATTTTGTGTGGCAGATCGCTCACGGTGAGACCCCGGACGTCGTTCGCAATCACGAGGCTCTTAAGGGCTTGAACATCCCGCGCACTGGCCAGGAAACGTACAACATCGGGACGCTGATCACCAAGACGCTCGTGATTGCCGGCGAAGGAAATATCACCACCACCGCGGATCATCCGCGCGGCGCTATGTTGCGCGCCTACGATAAGGCCACGGGGAAAGAGGTCGGCGCGGTCTACATGCCGGCTCCGCAGACCGGATCGCCGATGACCTACATGGTGAACAGAAAACAGTACATCGTTGTTGCCGTCAGCGGAGGGCCTTACTCCGGCGAGTACATTGCCTACGCGCTGCCATCGACGGGGGAATGAACGCAGTATCGCGCGGATGTCCCATCCGGCAGGAAAGCGATGACGACTCGGAGATGAGAAACGCAGCGGCAATAGCGGGCCTACTGGTGATCGCTTCGCCGCTTTGCCTGCTTCGGGCGCAAACGCCAGCGGCGGAGTCGCGCACCGTGTGGGACGGCGTCTTCACCGAGGAACAGGCCAAGCGCGGGGAACCGATTTATCGCAAGGAATGCGCGGCTTGCCACGGCGACATGCTCACCGGCGGGGAATCCTCGCCCCCGCTGACAGGCGGCGCATTCCTCGCGAATTGGAACGGCCTCACGATGGGTGACTTGTTCGACAGAATTCGCAAGACCATGCCGCAGAGCGCTCCGGGCCGCCTCACCCGCCAGCAGGATGCGGACATTCTGGCCTTCCTGCTGAGCGTCAACAAATTTCCGGCCGGGAAAACGGAGCTCTACCGGCAGTTGGAGATGCTCAAGGAGATTCGGTTCGAAGCGGCGAAACCGGCTCCTAAGAAATAGCGAGAATGAAAATTTGGTTTCGAACGTACCAACACAAACTCGGTTTTCGACATTTCACGCACGGAGGATTGCTTTATGAAAAGAATGCTTCCCGCACTCTTAATTGGCGCGGCACTTCTCGGCTACATGGCCGGCTATGCTTCAAAATCTTCTCCGCAACCCATTCTCAGCGGCCACTTCGACGATGTTTCGATGATCCCCAGCGCCAACGCTCAGGAGAACAAGCCCGAAGTCATGCCATTCAATTTTAATTCTCCGCGTGAGCCGCAGTTGGCACCGGACGCTCCGCCCGTCACGTACTGGAACATCGACGACATTCGCAAAGCGCACACCGATATGGCCGAGAAAGCCGCCAAAATGGTCAAAGAGGCCGGCAGCGGAAGTTCCCAATCGTTTGGCGGCGGGCCGGTGCACGTCCAGACGCGCAACTTCAGCATGTTTATGCTCTACCGCATATATCGCGACAAGCCCGTCCTCAGCTTGACCAAAGTCGACAGCGTTCTTGATGACGCCGAGCAGCACGCCGGCGCCTACGATTTCTATATTTTCACCGGCGGCACGGGCGAAATGATCCTCGGCGGAAAAATCGCTAACCGCCAGAACCTTAAGGATAAGGACGGGGTCATCCCCGGAGAATACCGCGGCCAGCCGGTCGTCGGTGGGCAAACCTACAAAGTGAAAGCCGGCGATTGGCTGCTGATTCCGCCTGACACGCCGCACCAGCCCAAGCCGGATCCCGGCGGCTTCAGCTACTTCATCATGAAAATTAACGTTGGCGTTTATCCCTGGAGCCTCATTCGCTAGTTAAATGCAGCAAGAGGACCACGCGGCGCGCGGCACTCAGCGCAGCTCGCTGGATTCCACGCCTTTCTTGCGGGCTTCGTCGAGGAGCGCGTCGATTTTGGACTCAAGGTCTTTCTTCTTGTCTTGCAAAGCGCGCATTTGGACCTCGATCGGCTCGCGCTCGTAGCTTTTGTTGAGCTTGATGCCGCTCGCGGACGTCGAGGGTTCGCCTTCGCTGAAGTTCTTCAGATCAAGGAGCTGTTTGTCGATGCCGGCGACCTCTCCCTGCAGCTTGTCGAGTTGCTTGCGAACCGATGCGACATATTGTGCGTTTGCGGGCTTGGAGGATGCCGGTTTCGGCTTGTTCTTGGGGTCGCCGACGACGGAGACGGCGCCATTCGCGCCGGAGAGGTTTTCGTTGGTCCAGACTTTTTTCGGTTTCTTCGTTTCGGCAGGTGGTGTGGAATCCTGGGATGGGGCCGGCGGCGCAGGGGCACTGGCGTCCTGAGATCGCGCGGCAGCGGAGAAGGCCGCGAAAAGCGCCAAGATTATTGCGAATGAGAGCGAACGGGGCATGCCGCCTCCAGCCTCTCAAGGTCGAGGACTCTATCGTCTTAAACCCATTCTAGGAGGAAAAGTTTCACCGATCGGCGGTGTCGGTGCGCTGCTTGTCCGACTCGGCAAGCCCGAGTTCCTGGCGAATGGCTGCAAGGGCTTCCTTAGGCGGGCCGATGTAACGGTAGCTTGAATAAAAGGTGCGCTCGTGGACGGAGAAGCTCGAAAACAATTTGCGGCCGTCGAAATCGTATTGCGAAAAGCTCGCGAGCCACAGCCCAGGCTGAAATTCGTAGCGCTCCTGCATGAAGTGGCTGCCCTTGTAGATTTTTCCCAGAAACAGGCCGACGGAAATGTCTTCGGTGACGTTGCCTTCGACGCGAGCAAGTTCGCCGGAGGCCTCATCGACCCACACAAAGCCGCGCACCTTGAGGAAGATGGCGCTGAACCGTGAGGTGGGTTTGAAGCTCGGGTTGGGCTCCATTTTGTATTTGGAAAGCATGCGGTCGCCGCGTGGCTCGTAGGCGGCAAAGGTGAACAGGAACGCGTTGTGCGTCGCGTCGATGAGGTCGTTTCGATCTTTCTTTTTCTTTGCGTATTTTTCCAGGGCGTCGCGCTGGGATCCGGCGTCGTTGACGAGCTGTGTCAGCACGCGCGCCAGACTCTCGAGATCGGCGCGATAAGCGGCGGAATCCTTGGGTTTGCCATCTTCGCCGACGGGAATCCGGAACATGCCCGTTCCCGAAGGAACGACGCGCAAGATTTTTATCGCCGGGGGAGCGGGATCGTTGAGATTCTTGCGGGTCTCGACGCGTTCGATGCGCTCGTACAAGTCGAGGGCGGCTTCGGCTTTCTTCTGGTTGGCGATGACCCGGTTGAAGAAATCCGGTCTCACCGGCCCGATCGCGGGCGTGGAATCCGGTACCACGGACTGCGCGGCGGAGTCAGCAGCGAGAGCCAAACACAGAACCGCGACGGAAATAAAAGCACATTTGAGCATGATGCGAAGTGGCGAGAGGGCCGCCAATGTCCACCTTGATTTGATTCGCATTGGTACATAATTGTTGTACACCGCCGGAACGCCGGAATGTACTTGTGGATGTGAATGTATAACTAACGGATCGCTCGATCCGCCAGGGTCCTACGGCTTTGGTTTTTCCGCAGGCTTTTGCTGTTGCTGCTGCGCCTCTTCCGTCCAGGGCGGCACGATCCCGTTCATGCGCGCGTAGGCGATGGATTGGCCGAGATGCTCTCCAAAATGACCGGTGATGGCGATGAAAGAACCGCGCAGGGTGGTCTGACGGTTGAACAGCTTTTGCGGCTTGTCAGCATCGGCGTCGTTGAGGGCGGTGATGGCGTTGCGGAAATGCGCGAAGGAGTCCTTCATAGCCTGCAGGACTTTAGGCTTGTCACCAGAGAGGCCCGTGATGGCCTTGAGATCGATGCCTGCCGGCGGGGCGGTGCCCAGTGCCCTGGCAATGCCATAATTTGCCGCAGTGATGTGGGTAAAGACTTCGCCGACCGAGCGAACGCCCTCGGCGGGACGCCAAGTGTACTTCTCCGCAGGCATAGCCTCGGCCAGGCGCATGTAGCGCTGCTCGTAGTAGGCGATCTCTTCTAGGAATTCGGCGCGCAGGCCGGTTGTTGGAGTTGCCGATGCCATGGCAGGGGTCTTACGGTCGGTGCTCTCCTGGGCCCGGCCAGAAGGTATGAAGCTCTGGGCAAATACTGTAAGTCCAAGAAAATAAATATACTTACGACGCATTAGTTCCTCCTTGCGATCCCGGCTCTCGCGGTCCCGGCGCGCCATCTTCTTCCCCAACGCGCCGCCACAAGGCAGTACAATAGGGCGTACGGCGCCTGAACCCCAGCGATTAGACCGGACCGGGCCTAAGGCTACTCCAGGAAACGCTGATAGCAAAGCGCCGTTCCACACGTCTATACACCAAGGAACGAATCGACGTTCTCAATCGTCTTAGCTATAGAGGGTCGGAGGTCTGTTTGGGTGTAATTCCCATGGAAGGGCTTGGTGCCATCACCCACGTGGCGCCGCGGGCGCAAGCGTCCCTGAAACGCGGCCGTTTCCGGAGCGCGCTGATCACCATGCTGGAGACGCTGCGGCTCTCCCTTGACGCCCTGCGCGCCCATAAGCTGAGGAGTTTCCTGACCTTGCTCGGGGTCATTCTGGCCGTAACCACGCTGGTCGCGGTGATGAGCGTAGTCGCCGGACTCAATTTTTACGTGGCCGATCGCATCGCCAATCTCGGCGCAAACGTCTACGTTCTGAACCGCTTCGGCATTATCACCAGTGAAGACGCCTGGGTAAAGGCGCAGAAGCGGCCGCTGGTTACCCACGAAGAGCTTGTCAATCTGAAGACCGGCATGCGCACCGCCGGCCAGATCGCCGCCCTCCTTGGCACCAACTCCGACGTGCGGTACGGCAACGAGCTGCTCGAGAACGTCAGCATTCTGGGAGTGACCTCCAACTACTCCGATATTCGCAACGTAAACGTCGCCGCGGGCCGCTTCCTTACCGCGTCCGACCAGGAGCATCGCTCCCCGGTGTGCTTCATCGGCGCGGACCTGGTCAAGAAGTTTTTCTCCAACGTGGACCCCATCGGGAAATCGATTCGCGCTGGAACGCACAGCTATGAAATCATCGGAGTCGCGGCGGTTATCGGCAGTGCGCTCGGGCAATCGCAGGATAATTTCGTTTTTATCCCGCTGGAGACCTTCAGCAAGGAGTGGGGCACCCAAAGAGATTCACTGGTGTTGTTTATTCAGGCGCAGAACGCGGAAATGATTTCTGCTTCCGAGGATGAAGCGCGCATGCTGTTGCGCGCGTGGCGCCACATTCCCTGGGACGGTCCCGATAATTTCGGCATCATTGGGTCTGATTCCATCATGGGGCTCTGGCAATCTTTGACGGGCAATCTGTTCATGGTGGCCGTGGGATTGACCGCGGTGTTCCTCGTGGTCGGCGGAATCGTGATCATGAATATCATGCTGGCCAGCGTGACTGAGCGCACGCGCGAAATTGGATTGCGGCGATCGCTGGGCGCCAGGAAAAAACACATCGTCCTGCAATTCGTGACGGAATCGGCGGTCCTTGCGGCCACGGGCGGCTTGATCGGAATCATTCTTGCCTACGCGCTCGTGGCCGCCGCGCGCGCTGCAACTTCCATTCCCATGCGCACGCCGATGAGCGCGGTCATTCTTTCGCTCGCCGTTTCCACGGGCGTAGGTCTTTTCTTCGGCATTTACCCGGCGATGCGCGCGGCGAAGCTGGATCCTATCGAGGCCCTACGCGCGGACGGCTAAGGAATATTGCGTCCCGTTCGAACGGGCTCGCAGGAAAACGACCATGGCGCAACAGCACGGCGAAAATCTCAAGCAAGCGATGGATACGCTGCGGGCGCACAAACTGCGCAGCTTTCTCACCGTCTTTGGCGTCGTCCTCGGCGTCAGCGTCATCATGCTGGTCGCCGCGCTCATCACCGGCTTCGACCAGCAAGTGCAGGAAAGTATCAAGCAGTACGGCGCCGATACCGCTTTCGTCTCGCGCTTTGATCAGGGCCCCCACAACGGCCGCCGCCCGAAAGACGAACGTGAACGCAAACCGCTGACCCTCGAGGATGGCCTGGCAATTAAAGAGCTATGTCCGGCGGTCAAGGACGTCACCGTTTTCATCAACTGGTGGGAACAGTCACATTCCGTGCGGACCAAGAATGGTGAAGTTACGGCCATCGATTATCGCGGCGTGCAGCCGAATTTCGGCCAGGTCTATGCCAATGCGGCGACGTTAGCCGGCCGCTTCATCAGCGAAGGCGACGACCTGCACCGCGAAAAAGTTGTGATGCTTGGAGAAAATGCTGCCCCGGTCCTTTTTCCCAATGTTTCGCCAATCGGCAAGGACGTGATGATCGACGGTTCGACGTTTCGCGTCATCGGCGTCGTGGAAAAGCCCAAGGGAATGTTTGGCCAGGACGACGAAGACCGTCGCGTGCTCATTCCCTACAGCACCTTCCGGAAAATTTATCCGGGCGCCTACGAGCATAGCATCCGCTTCCAGGCCTATCCCAACCTGCTGGATCAAGCAGTGGACCAGGCGACCGAGGTGCTCCGCCGCCGCCGCAACGTTCCTTACAACGGCAAGAATTCGTTTTCCATTCAGACCTCCCAGCAGATCGTGGATGAATTTCACAGCATTCTCGGAATGGTTGCCCTTGCTACATTCGTCCTGAGCGGAATCGGCCTGCTCATTGGCGGCGTGGGAGTGATGAACATTATGCTGGTCAGCGTGACCGAGCGAACCCGCGAGATCGGCATCCGCAAAGCCATCGGCGCAAAGAGCGGCGACATTACCTGGCAATTCTTGCTGGAGGCCATGGCGCTCACGGGAGTCGGCGGCGTGCTCGCGCTCGTCCTGGTGAATGGCCTGGTGCTGCTCGTGAGAGTCGGCTTGAAGTGGCCTGGAAGCGTGCCGGTGTGGGCGGCGGCCACGGGAATCGTGGTCAGCGTGGGCGTGGGGCTGGTCTTTGGCGTGTGGCCGGCGATGAAAGCGGCAAGACTGGATCCTGTCGAAGCGCTGCGGTACGAGTAGCGCGGCGAATTTTCTTCTTATCCAATCCCAAGCATTTTCAAATCGAAATTACTTCATCAGAGCAGAAGCTTTTGCAGTTGCGGCGGCGCGTTCGGAAGCCGGCATGGATGCCGCGGGCCAAGTAACATCCAGGGCCAACTCGCGGCGGACAAGCAGC
>DATNLB010000120.1:0-4100 GCA_035603095.1 Candidatus Acidiferrales bacterium | reverse complement strand
GGTGCCATGCGCCCCTTCTCGCGAAACCGGCGATAAACCGCCTTCGCGTCCCGATTCTTGAATCGCTCGATGACCATGTAGAGCATCAGAGATCACCCGTCTCCCTTTCGTGGATGATGCCGCCTGCAAATCGCCCAACATGGCAGCCATGATGCTAGACAAGCTGAATTCTGTCGCGCTCCTCCAGCACTCGGCTGTAAAATCCACTTCGTAGCTCCTGCTTTCGCGCGATGATGCAAGCGAACATCCAACTCCGCCTCGCTGTCCCTGAAGATGTTCCCGTTCTGCGCGAACTGATCGACGCCTCGGTGCGCGGATTACAGACGCAGGACTACACCCCGGCGCAGATCGAAGGCGCGCTCAACACCGTTTTTGGCGTCGATAGCCAGCTCATCGCTGACGGAACGTATATCGTGGCGCAGGCCGGGCCTAACGCGATCCAGCGCACTGGAGCAAAGCATACGCAACCCGAACTGATGATCGTCGGTTGCGGCGGCTGGAGCAAGCGCAAGACGCTCTACGGGAGCGACCATTGGACGGGTCGCGAGGATGCGCTGCTGGACCCTCTTTGCGATGCGGCAAAGATTCGTGCTTTCTTTATCCATCCCGCTTGGGCGCGCCGCGGCGTCGGCGGCATGATCTTGCAGGCTTGCGAAGATGCGGCGCGCGCCGCCGGGTTTACTCGCTTTGAGATGGGGGCCACGCTGACCGGGGCAAAGCTCTTCGGCGTGAAGGGCTATGTCGCCGTTAGACCCATCTCCATTCCGCTGGTAAATGGCGAATCACTCCCGGTGCTCCACATGGAGAAGCAGGCCTAGCCTCTACTCGATTCGAATCAGCCGCCGGACCTGCACGCTTCACACAGGCAAGGGCCGTCGCAGGTATAATGGCCCGCTATGATTTCAGCGGCGGGGCTCCTTCGGCGGGTGTACGGGATGTTTGCGCGCGTATTTCCACGGTGCGGCGTGATTTCACAAGCCATTGCCTTCAATCTTTTCCTGGCGTTTTTCCCGACGCTGCTGATTGCCGTGGCGCTGGCAACGAGCCGGATTGGCGGCCGGACGAGTTTGTTTGATCTCATCGAGGACCTCACGCAGTTTTTGCCGCCAGGAAGTCAAACCATCGTTTCGGAATTTTTGGTGAAGCGCGGCCCGGAAGCGTGGAAAATCGCGGCTCTGGGATGGACGGGAACGTTGCTCGCGGGCTCGCAAGTGATGAAGCTGGTGATGCAAGGAATTCACATCATTTATGGGGACACTGAAAAATTCGGGTTTCTGCACCGTCAGGTTCGCGGCCTGCTGTTACTGCTGGTGACGATGGCGCCGCTGCTGGGGGCCGCCATCCTCGGCGTTCTGGGTAAGCCACTGCGCAGGTGGATTGCCCATGAAGTCGGCAAGCACACCATTTTGCAGGGATGGTGGAATTTCTTTTTCCCTGCCGCCGCGATGTTGCTGGCGATGCTGGCGCTGACGGTGATTTATCGCGTGGCGCGGCCCCAGGAGGACAGTATGCGCAACGTCCTGCCCGGAGCGATGCTCGCTACGCTCCTGTGGTGGGTGGTGGACGTGGTGTTTGGAGTCTACGTACGCCGCGTCCCGTACGGCGTCGTGTATGGCGGCCTCGCGGCCGTGATCGGCTTGATCATCTGGATGCAGCTTTCCGCGGTCATTGTTTTCCTGGGCGCTGCCTGGAACGCGGAGCTGGCGGATAGCCGCAGAGGGGCGCGGGCCCATGCGTGAACAAATTGTCCGCGTGGACTGCTATTCCGGATTTAAGGCCGACGAGCGTCCGTTGCGCTTGAAATTACAAGACCGGGCCAGGGAAGTCGTGGCGGTAGAGGATCGCTGGTATTCGCCCGGGGCAACTTACTTTCGCGTGCTCGTGGACGACGGCGACCGTTACGTGCTTCGTCATGATGAAGCGCAGGATGTCTGGAGCCTGGCCGGATATCGAGCCGTCGCGAGGCCGGCGTCGTTATGACATCAGTTTCCGGTTAGCAGCCTGTGATACGGTCAGAGCTGCTTAATACTCCCTAGCGATCGTCAGTGACTGATTTCGAAGGGATTCATTTGGCCTTGAAAGCCGGAAAGCATTGTGGTATTTACGGAGGGTGCGCTCCAGGCGCCAGCAGGTTCGCGCGAAGGGCCAAGCCCACTGTCAATCCGAAGGTTGAACGCACGTCTAGATCCCGTGCTGCCTGATTGCGAACCCAGGCTAAAGCATGGAGGTCACTATGACGTTGCAGCAGTTACCCGAGCGCGCCAATTTAGAGCAGCTCAAAAAGCAAGCCAAGTCGTTACTCGCCGCCGCCCGAAGCCAAGAGCCAAACGCAATTCAGAGGTTTGAAGCCGTCTTAATCGGGCGATCCCTCAAACCAGACGCGATTGCCTTACATGACGCGCAATTTGTGCTTGCGCGTGAGTATGGCTTTGAGTCGTGGACTGCATTGAAGCAGGAAGTGGAAGAGCGATCGCTTTCGTTCGCAGCGGCCGTGGATGAATTTGTGCGCTGCGCTACCGGAAGCGCGCCCGAACGAGCGATGCGATTGCTCACGAGGCACGCCGGCATCGCAAATTCCAATTTGTACACGGAGCTGGTGCTGGGCGATGCAGACGCGGTGGAAACGCGGCTTAAGGCGAATCCAGCGATAGCTCGGCAACGAGGCGGAGTCCAGAATTGGGAGCCGCTGCTGTACGTCTGCCACACATTTCTGCAGAAGGATTCGCCCGAGCGAGCGAAGGGGCTTGTGAGAATTGCACGGGAACTACTACGGATGGGCTCGAACCCAAACGCCGAATATGACTGGAACTGGCACCCGGAGCTGCCACGGACAGCGCTCTGGGGAGCGCTGATTGCTACGGGGCAGCCTGAGCTTGCAGAGTTGCTGCTCAAGAGCGGCGCAAATCCGACGGACGGCGTTTCCACGCACATTGCGGCGGGCAGTGGAAATATTGCGGCGCTGGAATTGCTGTATCGATTCGGCGTCAATGTTAACGGAATTCCAGGAGGCGTTCCGCCGCTTGCGTACATTCTGGGTTGGATGAGGCCGGACGGCATTTCCGGAGCGAAATGGTTATTGGAGCACGGAGCCGATCCGAACTTGGCATGGGCGCAATCGGGGGAGTCGCCGCTCCACGTTGCGGCACAACGATTGGACGTTAAGACGGTGGAGTTGCTGGTCTCCAACGGAGCGGATGTAAATAAGCGCCGGCCCGATGGACGTGCGTCGCATGCGCTCGCCGCGCTTCACGGGAATGACGACGTGGCGGCCTGGTTGTTGCGACATGGCGCGAAAGACGAACTCTCGCGGATCGACCGTTTTGTTGCGGCGTGTACTTTCGGAAATAAGGCGCAAGCAGACTCGCTGCTCAAGGAGCATCCGAATCTGCGCAACGAGCTTCGCCCAGAGCACCACTTGATGATGCACACTCCGGCCGAACGCGGCGATGCGCAAACTCTCGAAACAATGCTGCAATGTGGCTTCGATCCAAACGTAAAGGACAGCAACGGAGTGGAAGCACTTCATCGCGCCTCGATGGGCGGCCATGTGGAAGCAGTGAAGGTTCTGCTGGCGAAAGGCGCGTCGGTGAATGCCGTAGATGGCATGTTCGCCGCGACACCGCTGGTGTGGGCATGTGAAGGCTGGCGACACACGTCGCAAAACGGCGCAGATCATGTTGAAGTGGCGCGCTTGCTGCTTGCCGCCGGCTCGCCGCGCGAATGGGTGGCGCCGGAGAAAGCCCCTGATCCCGAGGGAACGCAGGACCGCTTGGCGGAGCTGTGCCGAGCAGCGGAAGCACCATGAATACTTCGTGAGTAGGCAAACCGGAAGCAAATCCTCGGACTCGATTTGCGCGGTGGTCAGGTTGTCAACGCCCTTTTATATTGCGTCGGATTGTCGGAAACTAACCCACCACCCGGACCGCTGCCTGACGCGTCAAGCCATTTGAGAATGTAACCCTAGCTATCCATGTCGCGCCATTTGATATGTAACCCGAGACCGCTTGTTGCTGTTGTGGCTGTGGGAAAGTGGGAATCCCGAAGGGATTTCCAAGCTCGCGAAGCGAGCGTCTTTTCCACAGCCTTTTCGCCGGCCGCTG
>DATNLB010000721.1:0-4918 GCA_035603095.1 Candidatus Acidiferrales bacterium | reverse complement strand
GACGCGGCTATCGCTGGTTGCAAAGCTCTGTGGAGGGCAGCCTCATTCGATCTCTCAGCTAACGGAGGGTTCGAAGCTGACCCGGCAGGCGATCACCAAGCATCTTCGAGTGCTGGAGAGCGCAGGAATTGTGCACAGCGTCCGTACGGGCCGCGAGAGCCGTTTCGAATTCGATCCGGAGCCGATGGACGGAATTAAGGAGTACCTCGATTTCGTTTCCAAGCAATGGGATCAGGCGCTGTCCAGGCTAAAGTCATTCGTCGAAAATTGAGCGACCGGACCCGGAAATGTTAGTGTTGCGTCTTTTCTGGAGTGATGCTAAAATGCATCACATGAGAAAAGCAACGGTGCGCGACCTGCGGTACCGGTTTTCCGTGGTGGAAGACCTGTTGGGCGAAGGCGAAGAGGTGCAAATTACAAAACGCAAGCGCATCATCGCGCGATTGCTGCCCGTTCAACCTTCAGCGCCGCCAAGGCGGCCGGATTTTCTGGCGCGGCTGAAAAAGCTGTACCGTGGAAAGCTGCTGAAAGTGACTGCCGCCGAGCTCTTGTCCGCGGAGCGGGGCCGCTATTGAGCACGTATGCGGATACAAGTTTTCTGGCGTCGCTGTACGTTCTGGACGCCAGCTCAGCCCTGGCGGCTGGCCGGATGAAGCGCGCCAAACTCCCCCTGCTGATTACCCCGTTTGGCGAACTCGAGCTCACCAACGCCGTCGCTCTGCGGCTGTTCCGGAAAGAGCTTTCTGCCTCTCAAGGGAAGGCCGCGCACGCGCTGATCCGAAAGGACCTGGAAGACGGCGTCCTAATGGTCAACGCCTTGCCCGCGAGCGCCTTCGAACGGGCGAAGCAGATCGCACGAAGACAAACTCCTCGTTTGGGAACCCGGACACTCGACGTACTTCACGTGGCCTCCGCACTCGCCCTGCGTGCGGACACCTTCTACACCTTCGACACGCGGCAAGCGAAACTGGCCGCGGCCGAAGGGCTGCTTGTTCGTTGATCCAGGCTCTTGAACCAGGGATCAAGTTGAAATCAGGCGCGGTGGCGCGCCGGGCGCTTGTCCAGAATGAAAAAGGGTTGCCGGAATGCGCGCTTAGGGCTTCAGCCACTGGTCACGGCGTTCGAGGACGAAGGCGTCGTCGTTCAGATGGGGATAGGCGGCGTAGACGCGATCGATCTCCTCTTGCTGTCCGGGGCTGAGGGTTTCGTGGGGATCCAGGCACCAGACACCTTCCAGCAGGCCTTGCCGCCGCAAGACCTCATGCAGGCCGGCGATGCAGCCGGCGAAATTGTGCGGCACGTCGAAAAAGGCTGCGTTGGTATCTGTTATTTCGGCGCTCCTTTGGAGCAAATTTTTCGGAACGCTTCCTGTTCCGGACACAACGGCGTGGCACTCCTGCAAGAGATCGACGGCGCGCCGAGTCCATACCGCCCAGTGGCCCAAAAGGCCGCCTACAATGCGGTATTCCCGCGCGCGTCCGTTGACCTGGAAAACATAGGGCGTGAGAAGGTCCATGGCGATATTGTCATCATTGCCGGTGTAGAACGCGATGTCTCGCCCCGATGCGGCGACAGCGCGGACGACATCCAGGGTCTGGTAACGGTTGAATGGCGCAATTTTGATGGCGACAACATTTTCGATCTCAGCGAACTCGCGCCAGAATTTATACGAAAGTACGCGGCCACCCACGGCGGGCTGCAAGTAAAAACCAATCAGAGGTATGACTTCGGCCACTTTTCGGCAGTGAGCTATGAGGGTCGCGTCCTGCGCATCTTTCATGGTGGCCAGGCTCAACAGGCCCGCGTTGTATCCCAAACTCGCGAGCAACTCCGCTTCCGCGACGGCTTGCGGTGTCGCTCCGCAGATGCCGCCGATGCGGATTAACGGGTCTGCGCGGCCGCGATCGGCGCGGTCCATTTCTTCCGCCGCTAATTTTAAGACCGGTGCGAAGAGCCCGATGTGTGACTCTCTGATGGCAAACTGAGTGGTATGAACGCCCACGGCCAAGCCGCCTGCGCCAGCGGCGACGTAATAACGAGTGAGAGCTCTTTGGCGCCGCTCGTCCAGCCGCCGGTCTGCCGTGAGTGCCAAAGGATGCGCGGGGATCACGGCGCCTCGCGCCAGGACGCGCCGAATCGCTGGGTCCAGTTGTCGTGCCATAGGAATTGGTCTGCGCTCTCCGCTGCGGGTTCTATTTAAAAGCGCCCCGCGCGTTCCTCAAAATGTGTGGGTTTTGCCAATGTCGCTCCGCCCCGGCTAATCCAGTCCGCAATCCAGGCGATCAGTTGATGGGCGTCGACGCGAGGATGGCCGAAGATTTCGTACGATTTTTTTGCGTCGCTCAAGAGAGCATCGGCTGATTCTTCGCCTTCAAAGCGCACGGGCTTGTGCAAGCGTTCACCAAATTGCTCGGCAACGCGGCGCACACTCAGCAACTCCGGTCCGGCAATGTTGATCACGAAGGGAGGCGCGGACGCGATGCCAAGAGTTTGCAAGCTGATGGCAGAGGCGTCTCCCTGCCAGATGGCGTTCAAATAGCCCATGGAGAGCGAGACAGGATGTCCAGCGTAAACGCGCTGCGCAATGTCCACCAGCACGCCGTAGCGGAGCTCCGTGGCGTAATTGAGCCGGAGTATGGACATCCTGGTGTCGTTCATGCGGCTGAAGTGCTCGAAGATGCGTTCTCGGCCGAGACAACTCATGGCGTACTCGCCTGCGGGATTCAGCGCGTCATCTTCTCGCGAGCCGCCGCTGGAAACAGGCGAGAGCCCATAGACATTGCCTGTGGAGAAGGCCGCGATTCTGCTCCTGGAAAATCGCTCACTCACGAGGCCGGGCAAAAAACTATTCATGGCCCAGGTCAGCGATTCTTGCCCGGTGGTGCCGAACTTCATGCCAGCCATATAAATAATGTTGGCGGCATCCGGAAGAGCGGAGAGCGAATTCGAATCCAGCAAGTCACAGCGCACCGTTTCCACACCCCAGGCTTGCAAGTGCGACTCCAACTTGGAGGATGAAAAGCGGGAGACACCGATCACACGCCGCGAAACTCCCGCGATGTCCGATGCTCTTTTCGCCATGCGGGCGAGGGTTGGGCCCATTTTTCCGCCGACCCCCAAGATGACAATGTCGCCATCGAGGGCAGCGAGCGTGCGAACGACGGCCTCCGACGGCTCGCTGAGAAGTTCATCCAGCTCCTCGATATCGCGGACGGAGGTCTTCTGGCGTGATGTTGCCATTCGTTGCTCTCGTTTCCTTCGAAGCAGCGGTGATTGGATGCCCATAAAACTGGCGAGTGCGATTGTACTCGAATCGCCGAGGCATGGTCTTCCGTCTTTGTCTGCGCCTTTTCAGAATTCTTTCTACGGTCCAGATTTCTCCGGAGACCATTCGAATAGGTTTACAATCTCCCCCGAGGAATTTCGGCAGCGGCCATGCACTTGCGCATCATGACGACGGCGGACATCCCGGCGGGAATGCGGCTGAAGGAGATCGCGGGCTGGAATCAGACCGCGGCAGATTGGAAACGGTTTCTCGAAGCCAGCCCGGAAGGTTGCTTTGCCGCGGAAGAAGACGGGAGAGTGTGCGGCACGGCAACGACGATCTCGTTTGAAAATCGATTTGCATGGGTCGGGATGGTACTGGTGGACCCGGAATACCGCAATCGAGGCATGGGAACCCGGCTTCTCGAAAGAGCGATCGAGCACCTCGATGATTTGAAAATTCCCGCCATCAAGCTCGACGCGACACCGCAGGGAAAACCGCTCTACGAAAAGTTAAAATTCGTGTCCGAATACGAGATCGAACGATGGACTCTGCGGAGATCTTCCCCCGAGGCGGCGAATGCGTTCGGTTCCGGAGCGCGCGATTTATTGTCTCCGGAACTCTTGGAATCCATTTGCAAAGCGGATCAAGAGGTTTTTGGCGCAGACCGCGGTTTCTTGCTTAAGTCTCTCCATGAGGACGCGCCCGAATTCACGGCAGGGATTTGGAATGCAGGTGTGATCGAAGGTTATACATTCGGGAGGCGTGGCTCTTTCGCGGATCAGCTCGGTCCCTGGATGGCGAGAGACGCAAGCACAGCTCGCCAACTACTTGAAACATTCCTGGCACACTCTTCGCGTGAGTTGGTGGTGGTGGATTATTTGAAATCAAACGCCATCGCCGGCGGGTTGCTGAAAACTTTCGGATTCAGCTATTCGCGCGTGCTCACTCGAATGTACCGGGGATCGAATAACCATCCGGGACGATCGGAACTCCTTTGTACAATTCTGGGCCCGGAGTTCGGCTGAGAAGGTTGGGCCGAAGGACGCACAGGTTGCTTCTTCTTTTCGGAACGTAGATTTCGGTTTTCGGGGAGACACGGGGCTTTCATGGCGAACCATCGATCAACGCGCATCTTTTACGGGTGGTGGATTGTTGTTGCGGCGTTCCTGAATCTCTTCTTTGCCGTCGGTATCATTTTCTACGGATTCCCGGTTTTTTACCCCGCGTTCGTGGAGTCCTTGGGATTCACGCGCGCGCAAGTCACGCAGGGCTTCCTGCTCGGATTTCTTTTGGCGGGCCTGCCGTTTGGCTTGCTGGCGGGAGCATTGATCGACCGGATAGGCGCGCGATGGGTCATTCTATCGGGAGCCGGCCTCGTCGGCATTTCTCTTGTGCTCATGGGGTCCATGACCAGGCTGTGGCATTACGAACTATTCTGCATCATGGAAGTTATGGGCTACGTGCTCGCTGGACCTATCGCCAATCAAGTCCTCGTCGCCCGTTGGTTTCGAGTCCGGCGCGGCCGGGCGATGGGTTACGCGTATCTCGGGTTAGGGCTAGGCGGAGTCGTTTCGCCGTTGCTGGTTCATTCTTTGATGAGAAGCTTCGGTTGGCGGCATGCCCTGGAGATCGTGGGCTTACTGATACTGG
>DATNLB010000394.1:0-3428 GCA_035603095.1 Candidatus Acidiferrales bacterium | reverse complement strand
CTCGTAAGGCTCCATGATATTCTTGGTTTCTGAGGCTATCTTCTGATGGAGTCTCCTGCAAACGTACAGCTGTTGTGACAGCCCACTGTTCGTTATTGCGCGTCTCTGAATGAAATAGGGCTCACGCTTCTTGGGGGCGTGATGGTTACCGTAGCGCTAGCTGATGACCATGTTGTCGTAAGGCAAGGGCTCCGCCTCCTACTGGAATCGGATCCGGAATTTGTCGTTGTGGGCGAAGCAGCTGATGGGATCGAGGCGCTCGAACTGGCCAAGCGGCAGAAGCCCAAGGTGCTAATCGTCGATCTGATGATGCCTGGCATGGACGGTCTAGAAACCACCCGCAGGATCTCGCGCCTGAAATTAGACACTCGCGTGATTATCCTTACTATGTACGGAGACGAGGCGTATTTATTGGACGCGCTCGGAAGCGGTGCCGCTGGTTATGTCGTCAAAGAGTCCGCTGGAGCTGATCTCTTCCAAGCCATACGCGATGTGGTTGCCGGCCGGCGTTACCTCAGTCCACTGCTTTCCGAGGCTTTTACTCGTAGATATTTGCAAAAGTTTCGGACTCCTTTGCTAAAACTTTCTCACACACTGACTATCCGCGAGCGAAAGGTATTGCAACTAGTCTTGGAGGGGGCGAGCAGTTCCGATATTGTTGCCCGGCTGAAGATAAGACTCCGTACTGTTGAATCAGACCTGGCCAACTTCATGAGGATGTTGGACCTGAACGCCCACCTTGAAATCAGCCGTCAGGCAGTCAAGCGCGGGGTCACGCATAAAGGGCCACGCAAACCTTCCAGTAAAAAATCAAACTAGGGATATCGCTGAAACGGGCGGGTGGAGCCCGGTCCCTCTTCCGATCTGTCTCCGTGAACGACGCCTGCCCCCGACCGGGTCGGGGCGTTAATTCCGCTTCCTTCCTTTGACTTCCAGGCAGGTCTCTAATCCAATTCACGTCTCCTATTCCTCTCTCCACTGCTTGCTGCCCGCCGCTCACGCCCCACTTTCCTCTCCGTTTGACAGCATTGGATTCCTCCGCCTATAGTCCGTTCAGGGACCCCACGCCGCCTTCCGATCGCCCCGACCGGATTGGGGTGTTCGAAACCGAGGGCGCCCGCCGATTCATCAAGGACAGGTTCCGGTTCATGGCCAGGGGAAATTTTGGTGACCGCCTGAAGCGCGAGCGCGAGCTGCGCGAAGTTTCCATTGAAGAACTTACAAAGGCCACCCGCATCAGCGCCCGTTTTGTCGAAGCCCTCGAGAATGAAGATTGGAGCCGGCTGCCCGGCGGCGTCTTTGGCCACGGGTTCGTGCGCACCATCGCGCGTTATTTGGGCCTCAATGAAGAAGTTTTCCTCGGCGAATACGATCTTGCCCGCGCCGATCATTTGGCCGCAGCTCCTCCCAAACCCGAGGACCGCATTCCGTCGCCGCCGACATGGCTTCCCGTGGTGGCCCTTTTCCTCTTGCTTATTTTGCTCACCGGAGTTTTCTATTCCGCGCGCTACGGCTGGCATCGCTATGCTGCCTATCGCGCCACCAAAAAATCCGCCGCTGCTTCCTTGTCCTTGCAGCCTCAGCCTCAGCTCGGTTCCCCTCCGCCGGGGTCAGTGGAGCAATCCTCCTCCGCGGTTCTTCTCGACCTCTCCGTCTCCACTTCCGCCGCCACGCGCGTCCGCATACTCGCGGACAGCAAACTTCTTCTCGACACCGAGTTGCCTGCCGGTGAAACCCGTCACTTTTCGGCCAGTCGGCAATTCGAGGTGACCGCGGGCGACTCCTCGGCGGTGTTGCTGGAATTGAACGGCAAAGCCATGCCGCCCCTCGGCGCGCCCGGCTCCTCCGGTACAATGGTGCTTACACAGAAGGACTTGAGGCCATAATCCGGTGGAAACTCTCAGTCCCGAAGTCCTCGAAGATCTGCGCCGCGGCCGCGCCACGCGCGAACGAAAAATCGCCGTTTGCACCGGCGGTGCGCATCTTGCTCCCGCGGAACGCGCGGAAATTCTCGCCGTTCTTTCCGGCGACGCCGACGAAATCGTCGCTGCCCGCGCGCAGGATGCGATTCTCTCGCAGCCTATTGAATCCTTCGTTGAAGCCCTCAAACGCGAGCAGGCGCTCCCCGCGCTCTTCTCCTATGCGGGGAAAAATTTTGCCGACAAGCCCGGTGTCTGCGACGCCATGGTGCAAAACAAAAACTGTTCTGCCGAACATCTCGTTCCTGTGGTTCGCCATCTCTCGGCTCTCGGCATTCAGGCGCTGATGGAAGAACTTGACCGCGTAAGCGAATCTCCTGCGCTGGCCGCCGCTCTCGAGCAATCTTCCTCGTTGACCCTCGATCAAAAAAATCAGCTCCACGAACTTCACGGCCCGGAAAATCTCATCGACGAAACCGCGCTCGCGGAAGCCGCGGCTGCGGTGGAATCCGACGCTGTAAGGCGCCAGACTCTCATTCAGCGTCTGGCGAAAATGACCGTCGCGCAGCGCGTGCAGTTCGCCATGAAGGGCGGCTCCGAAGCGCGCCGCACCCTCATCCGCGACAACAACAAGGTCGTCCAGCGCGCCGTGCTGCAATCCCCTCGCCTCACCGACCAGGAAGTGGAGGCCTTCGCTGCGATGTCCAGCCTTACCGATGAGATTCTTCGCCTGATCGCTGGCAATCGCAATTTCCGCAAGAACTACACCGTCGTCCGCAATCTCATCAACAATCCCAAGGCACCTCTAGACGTCACCATGCACATGCTTCCCATGCTGAACGCCGTGGACCTGAAGCGCCTCACCACCAACAAAAACGTTCCCGAAACTCTCCGCACCACGGCCATCAAGCTCCAGCGCACCCGCGCGGAACTCAAAAAATAGACAGAGTTTTACCGGACGGTTCGTCGTGGCTCATCCGGCTTCGCTTAGGACCCGGACGCGGGATTAACTACTGGTCGTTGCCACTCTGGCCGATCGCGACAATCTCATGCTCGGAATGCAAGCTCACGCGTCCGATCGTCCGGTAGTCGCCCAAACCGTTCTTCGGTTTTGGCGTGTGATAGCCGGCAAAGACGACCGTGAGGTTGTGGTGATCGAAGAGTGTTCCACTGGGAGCATACACGCGGCCCGAGAACCATCCCATGGCGTTGCCAACCACTGGCGTGTTCGCCGGAAACGTGACCGGAGTGCCAGCGCTGTCGGGTACACCTTTGGAATTAACGGCAATCGTGAAGGGGGCAGTTGAAGCCACCGGATTGTTCAGGCCATTTACGACCGTCCAATGGAGCAGGTCGCTGGACTCGGCGTAACCGATGTACTGGAACGCGTCCGAGTCTCCACTGATGCAGCCGCCGCCCGAGAAGAGCAGTCCGTATCGTCCGCCTTCCAGTTTCATCAGAGTTCCGGCTGTTGCCAGCCAGCGCGTGCCGGTGGCGGAAACATCGGTG
>DATNLB010000134.1:0-2516 GCA_035603095.1 Candidatus Acidiferrales bacterium | reverse complement strand
CAGCGGCGATGTGGACGGATTTCTGGTTCGCAAAGCCGAGAAGCAGCACGGCACCGGACGGCGCATTGAAGGTTTCCAGGAAAAAGGCGCGCGCGTAGTGATTGTCGACGACGTTTGCACTACCGGGTCCTCGACCGTGCAGGCGATCGAAGCGGCGAGGGAATTCGGCTTTCAGGTGGTGGGCGTACTGTGCCTGGTGGTACGCGAGGAGGCGGGAGGGCGTCCTAGTGTCGAGAAGGCGGCCGCGCCGGCCCCGTTTGTTTCCATATTCACCGCCAGCGATGTCCGGAGAGAGCACCTGCTGCAAACCGACGAGACGTCTCCGGGAATGCCCGCGGCAGGCTCCGGCTGCGAAATTTGCGGAAAGCCGGCAGTGGTGCATAGTCCGCGCATCCGCTGCCAAGGGCATAAAAACTAAGATCGTCGTTGGTCGTTGGCTCCGGTCGACATTTACGAACGTACGGGCGGAAATCTGACATGCAACTTGCCGATAGCGCCGACATCAAAGGCCAACGACCAACGACGAACGACCGAAACTATGATTCAAACTCTTGAATGGACTGATTCCGGCGTGCGCTTCATCGATCAAACGAAGCTGCCGACCGAAGAGACTTACGTAACCTGCAAGACCTACACCCAGGTCGCCGACGTTATCCGCAACATGGTGGTGCGGGGCGCGCCGGCCATCGGTGTTGCTGCGGCCATGGGCGTCGCGCTTGGGGTGAAGGCTTCCAAAGCCGAAAACGGTGGCGATCTGAAGGCGGAGTTTGACCAGATCTGCGACGTCATGGGGAAGACCCGGCCGACAGCGGTAAATCTTTTTTGGGCGATCCGGCGCATGCGGGAGAAGTTTGAGATGCTGCGGGTACGGCCCCTGGCACAGATCAAGCAGTCGCTGATCGAAGAGGCCCAGCGCATGCACGCGGAGGACATCGCCGCCAACCAGGCCATGGGCAGGCACGGCGCGACCTTGATGCCGGCCAGCGGCGGCGTGCTCACCCATTGCAACGCCGGGGCCCTGGCCACCTGCGGATACGGCACGGCGCTGGGAGTGATTCGCGCCGCTGTCGAGCAGGGCAAGAAAATCCATGTCTTTGCCGATGAGACGCGTCCTTTCCTTCAGGGTTCGCGATTGACGGCGTGGGAGCTGATGAAAGATGGAATTCCCACGACGGTAATTTCCGACAACATGGCGGGCGCCATGATGAAGCAACAGAAGATCAACGCCATCGTGGTCGGCGCTGACCGCATCGCCGCCAATGGCGATGTGGCCAACAAGATCGGAACTTACTCGGTGGCGGTGCTGGCCAAGGAACACGGTATCCCGTTTTATGTGGCTGCGCCGCTGTCGACCGTGGATTTCGAAACGGCGGATGGGAGCGGGATACCGATCGAGCAGCGCGACGCGAAAGAAGTGACGCACATCGCCGGACGGCAGATGGTGCCTGACGGCGTAGAGGTGGAGAATCCGGCGTTCGATGTCACGCCGGCGAAGTATGTTACGGCGATCGTGACCGAGCGCGGAATCGCGAGGGCGCCTTATGGGGAATCTTTGAGGAGGCTGGCGCCAGAAAGCGTGGTTGCCGGCTAAGAGGTTCTAGCAAGGGCCAAGGGTTCAGGGCGACGGAAACCTGACTCGAAAGCCCAGTAGTCGGTTTCGAGTTGTCGGTTCTCAGTTTCTGTAATCGGCATGCAACTTTTCGGGTATTCTTCTCGTAAATTAAATAAAGTATGTTCGCTTTTCTTCTCTGGTGCATTCTCTTCGTGGTGTGCTGGCCGTTGGCCCTCTTGGCGCTGGTGCTTTACCCGTTTGTGTGGGTGGCGCTGCTGCCGTTTCGGCTGGTCGGTATTGCGGTCCACGGCGCACTCGCGTTGGTGTGGGCCGTGGTTATGCTTCCCGCGCGTCTGCTGAGTACACCGTTCAGGCTCTAAAGCAAACCTCAGAGACTGAAGAGTTTAGCTAGAAACAAGAAACTGCGTTTCACTCCCTGCCCGGCTCCTGCATTCCCGCTTTCACAGCCTTCAAATCCAGATTGCGGATCAGACGGAGCAGCGAATTGGGGTGCATCCCTAGAGCCTTTGCGGCTTCTATGTAGTTACCCTTGGCCTGTTGCAGGGCTTGCAGGATCAGTTGCTTCTTGGTCTCTTTGATATTGCCGTGATATTTGTCGGTCGACGTCGTAGTTGTGGAACCGGCCTCGAGGACGGCCTCGGGCAGGTCGTCGGGAAGAATGGAATCGGTAGAGCCCAGGACCATCGCCCGTTCCAGGGCATTTTCCAGTTCGCGAACGTTGCCTGGCCAGTCGTAGTTCGTTAGACAGGCCAGCGCTTCCGACGAGAGCGGCTTGGCTCGCATGCCGCACTTCCGGCTGGCCTTGGCGGAGAAATGATCCGCCAGCACGGATATGTCCTCGCGACGCTCCCGTAACGCGGGCACGTTGAGGGTGACCACGTTAAGGCGGTAGTACAGGTCGTTGCGGAAGGCGCCCGCCTTGACGGCTTCGGGCAAGCTTCGG
>DATNLB010000135.1:0-4236 GCA_035603095.1 Candidatus Acidiferrales bacterium | reverse complement strand
ACGCCGGATTCAAACGGGCCCCGGTCGTCCCTGAGAAGTAGTTATATTGTTGAGACGTAAACAGCTTGTTCGAGCGGGCACCAACATAACGGATCGCGACGAACATATTCGCCGGCAACTGACGCTCTACGCCCAGGTTGTACTGGTACGTAATTGGATTCACCAGGTTGTTGGTAGTGGCGGTGATCGTAGACCGCAGCGAGAGTTGTGGGCTGATCGTTGGCACGAGCGAGGTTGCGCTTGCAAGTCCGAAACCCGTTGTCTGGATCAGTTGCCCTGCAACCGCATTCGGCGATGCCTGCGCGGCATTGACGACAAAGTTGCTGAAGCCGCTGTCATAGAAGATGCCAAATCCACCGCGGACCACGGACTTTCCATCGGCAAAGAACCCACCGCGATGAGGAGAAAAAGCAAATCCAACGCGAGGCGATATGTTATTCGTGTCGTTGTTGGCTTTGATGACATTTGGCGTCACCACTCCTGAAACAAGCGTCACGATCCCAGTTGGATTGTTCGGATCCAGGGCCGGGAATTTAAGAGAATTCTCGGGGTTCGACAGGTAGTCGTAACGGATACCAAAATTGACCGTAAGGTTCTATAAGAAGCAGTTGATCGCGCCTTGTGCGCAGTCGCTGGTGCCAGAAACTTGTCGCGGCGCGGCAGTGCGTGGGAGACTTGGCGAGGATTCGGTTCGGCGAGCTAAGGCCGACTTTCCACTGGTGCCTTTGTGCCCGGTAAGAAGCATGGCTCCGGTACTGGCGATCGCTGGCATGGTGGCAAGGGCAGTCGATACGACGGCCCTTTGACCCCGTTGGGGAGATTTTCTAAACCTTTCGTCACCGGCCCGAACCGGATTCCATTTTCCAGCGAGAGGAGAGCAGCGATGACGGCAGGCAACAAGTTGTGGCGGAACCGGAAGGAGAGGAAAGAATGGGCCCGGCGATTGCGATCGGAAGATCCTGGACTAGAAGTACTTCATCCGCATGCGGCAGGAATCGATGTGGGGAACAGCGCGCATTACGCTGCCGTGCGGCCAGACCGAGATCCAGAACCAGTACGCCGGTTTGAGTGTTTTACCGCAGACTTGTACCGTCTGGCGGAATGGTTGCAAAGCTGTGGAGTAAAGACGGTCGCCTTGCAGTCGACTGGGGTGTATTGGATTCCCCTCTACGAGATTCTGGAAGACCGTGGCTTTGAAGTGTATTTGATCAATGCGCGACACACGAAGAACCTGCCGGGACGTAAGAGCGACGTGCAGGAGAGTCAGTGGCTGCTGAAGTTGCACACTTACGGGTTGCTGAATAACTCTTTCCAACCACCAGCCGAGATTCGCGTTCTTCGCACCTACTGGCGGCAACGGGCAGAACACGTATCTGGGGCAGCGACCTGCATTCAACGAATGCAGAAAGCGCTGACGCAGATGAATCTGCAATTGGCAAACGTGATCAGCGATCTGAGCGGATTGACGGGACAGGCGATTGTCCGGGCGATTATCGCGGGTGAGCGCAATCCGCAGAAATTGGCAGAGCTCAGTCATCCACGGATTGAGGCCAGCCAGGAGGAGATTGCCAAAAGCCTGGAGGGCAACTGGCGTCCGGAACTGGTGTTTGTGTTACGGCAGGAAGTTGAGATGTACGACACTTACCAGCGGCGGATCACCGAGTGTGACCAGCAACTGCAAAAGCACCTGGCCAGTTTTGGTGATACCGTGTTGCCCCAGTCCCCAGAAGCAGAACCTAGGGAGAGGAAGGCAAAGCCAACGAAAAATGCTCCACGGTTCGATCTCGGCAGCGAACTGAAGCGTATCACGGGAGTAGACCTAACGCGCATCGACGGCATCGACGTGATGGTAGCCCAGACGCTCCTGAGTGAAGTGGGGATGGACATGAGTCGGTGGAATACCGAAGCCCACTTCTCCTCATGGTTGGGGCTATGTCCGGACAACCGCATCAGTGGTGACAAGTTGTTGGGCAAAGGCACACGACGCGTCGTCAACCGCGCCGCCACCGCACTGCGGTTGGCTGCCAGAAATCTGATCCGTAGCCGCAGCTACCTGGGAGCCCAATACCGTCGTTTGCGCACCAAACTGGGTGCCCCCAAGGCCATCACTGCCATGGCTCACCGCCTCGCACGACTCGTCTACCGTATGCTGAAGTACGGTCAACGATACGTCGACAAAGGGACTGAGTACTACGAGAACCGATACCGCCAACAGCAAATCCACTTACTTCAAAAGAAGGCGGCCAAACTCGGCCTCCAGATCACAGTAGCGGTGCAATCTTGAGTTTGTTTCTGGGGAGGAAAGTCAACAAGAAATACTTCGCCCTCGGCTGAATTCTTGTTGATTTTCAGCCCCCTTGAAATTGAGCGGGATTGTTCTCCTATTCCGCTCCAAAGGCTCGGGACGCTGCGGAGTTGCGGACAGCCGCGCAACGCTGGTGGTCTCTCCCCTTGTGTGGTTTTTCATACTCGATTTGCGACCATGCCAGTAGTTTGAGAAACCATCAAGCAGAACGTTGGTCATGTGGCAACCATGGTTCTATCTGGGACTCGTGTCCATTGCTTTTTCTGGTTATCCGAGAGGGACTATGGTCAGGTGTGAGACTGGGTACTCGAGGCACCACTCGTCTAACTTTACGGTTGAGACTCGCTCTCGAACCCGAGTGTCTCAAGTACCGGTCAAACCACCGCGGGGATTGGAACCACGGGATGGAACGGAACCTATGGGAACACTCAAGCTGTTTGTGGGTTCAGATAACTGGCGTCGAAGCTAGCTCCTTTCTTCCAGACGGTCAGGATAATCGCTGCGATTTTGCGTGCCAGGCTCAGCCGTGCGATCTCGGGCCTTATTCCTTTGCTGATCTGAGCAGCGTAAAACCTCTGAAATGGTCCACTCTTGACCGCGGCAACGGCTGAGGCACCCTTGAAGATATTCTTGAGATCGTGATTATGATTGGAATTGAGGCCGCGAATCGATTGTTTCTTTTTGGATCGCTGCAGCTGCCCATTGACGTACTGATTCTCTGCGCTGTCGTGGGTTTCGATCGCCAACCCACTGTAAGCCCAGAGCTGTCGCTTGGTGCGAAAGCGATCCGGCGTCTGGAGCAGCGCGATCAGCAGCGCCGCCCGGATGGGTCCAATCGATGGAATCTGACTCAACAGCGTCGATACGCTGTGCTTCTTGCTCTCCAGTAGCAGCTCGCGAAGCACGACTAAGCGGAGCGAGCGCAAGGCGTCCAACTCTGCGTAGTAAAACTCTGCCCGGCGGCGCACGCCGGGTTCTTCGATCTTGCCCAGCCACTCCAGGCGATGCCGCTGCCCATAGACCTGCTTACCCACGCAGGGAATCGCCCAGCTTCGATATACAGCCTTCACCCGGGTCATGACACGCGCCTGGTCTTTGGTGATGGTCAGATAACTACGCGCCAGCTCCTTCAGGGACCGCACTCCATGCTCGCCGTGGTAAACCGGTCGCAGCATATTTGAGTGCAGCAATTCGGCTAGCTTCCGGGCATCGTTCCGGTCACTCTTGCTGCCTTGCTTCAGATAGCCATTGCGCCGCGGATCACACACGACAAGCTTGGCCACATGCGGCTTCAGCAGGTCATACAGCCACGCTGCCCAGGTGCCCTCTTCAAACGTCAGATGCAAACTCCCACGCAGTCCATGCACGAACTCGAGAATCGTAATCGCCTTGGTTTCGATGACGCATTCCATCACCAGCTTGCCCGACGAGTTCAGCACCGCGATCGAGATCGAGTCCTTGTGAACATCCATTCCGATATACTTCGTGTCTTCCATAAGAGCGCTCCTTTCCGGCGGTCAGATACAGCTCACAGCCTAGCCCAAGGGGGCGCCTTCTTATATTGCGTCGCATTTGCGGCAAGTTCAAGTTCGCGGAGTCCCGTCGAAGTGAACTTGCTCAAATTCCCGTTTGAACTAAGCCGCTGGGGTGGTGGCCACTTTCTTGGAAGGCAGTTTAGTTCACCCGGTGGAAGGTCCGGCTCCAGCGGGTCTCGTCAAAGAAGTGGAGCACGGTGTGGAGCGTGGAACTGGCTCTTTCTGACGGGGAAGTTTTGTACATATCGTCTTCGGGTGTTTCGAAAGACCAGTAGACGAAAAGTGGACGGCCGATGAGGTTGGCTCGGGGGACCAGGCCCCAGTAGCGGCCGTCGTTGCTGTTGGTACGGTTGTCGCCCATGACGAAGTACATGCCGGGTGGAACGACGAGATCTT
>DATNLB010000755.1:0-3693 GCA_035603095.1 Candidatus Acidiferrales bacterium | reverse complement strand
AGTCGTTCAGGCGAAAAATGCGGGTATTGGTTCCAAAGCGCAGTTCGTGAGCGCCATGGCTCCACGCGAGATTGTCGTTGATAAAGAACCGGGATGCGCGTCTTCCTTGGACCCAAGTGTTGTCAAGTCCACCGACCCTCGTGAACGGGGCATTCGCACCGCTACCTTGCAAAACGATGGGAAAGGCAGAAAGAGTCTTCTGAAAATCGGCGGGCCCGAATAGGCTCTCGTACCAGGAAAATGCCGGGTTGAAGTAGTTCACCAGATTCTGCGAAAAGACGTGGGTATATCCCGCCGCGAACGAGTACAGCGGTTGAGGAGAGACCGAGTCGAACACGGAATTGATCGGATCGGTGTAGGCAGCTTGCACGCCGGTATCGATCTGAAAGCGAAACCAGGTGGTGTTCTTTTCATCGATGTTGTAATCAACGCGAACTGTTTGGACCTGTTCATGATCATCGCTCGAATGCGAGACACTCTGGCGATTGGCACAGCCGTTCCCGTCATTTGCAATGGTGGGCGCAACTCCGCCCGCATCAAACGGGCACCCAAGCACCGTCAGCGGCGTTCCGCTGGTATTTCCGTACAGCGAAAACATCTTCTTATAGAACGGCACCGACTGTGGGGAGGGCGGATAGACCGAACCTGTGACCGAATCAGTCCCGCCCAACGGGAGTCGTTGCAAAACGTAATTCTGAAATGCCGGGGTTGGAACTGTTGCCGCTGTGACGATGGGTAGTGCAATCCGAACCCACTCGCTATCGAAGAAGAAAAACAGCTTGTCGTGAATAATCGGGCCGCCAACACTGCCTCCAAAGTGATTCAGTGTCGACCGCGGTTTGTGGTTTCCGGGAGTGGCATTCGTAAAATAGTTGGCAGCGTTAAACTTGGAACCATTCCACAACTCATACAGATTCCCATGAAACTGGTGCGAACCGGATTTTGTGACGTAGTTGACCTGGGACGCTCCATACCGTCCCTGATCGACGGCATAGGAAAGCGTATTGACGGTCACCTCCGATATCGAATTCAGTCCGAGGACCAGGTTTGTCGAGAGTCCGCTATTCAGATTGGTCAGGGGGTCGTTTGTTTCCAATCCATCGACGATATAACCGTTTGAGAGAGCGGGCAGTCCATTGAACTCGACGTTGCCGAACCCATTCGTTCCGCCGACGAAGTCATTGCTGCTGCCTGCCGTGTTGACAAGCGCGCCTGCGGCAAACTGAAGAGGGTAAGTTAAATCACCGCCTGGATTTGGAAGATTCTCCAGTGCGCGCGCGTTGAGACTTGTTAATGTGTTCGCATTCTCCGGGTTGAGAATTGGAGCTTCGGTGCTCACCTCAACGGTCTGGTTTGACTGTGCGATCTTGAGTCTGAAATCGACAGTTTGCTTCTGGCCCAGGGCAGAGGATACAGCATCATTCTGCTGTGTTTCGAAGCCTTCTGCTTCCACCTTGACCGAGTACGCACCGGGCTTCAGCTGTGGAAAGTTGAACCTCCCCGAGTCATCGGTACTCGCGCTTCGCCTCAGTCCAGTCTCCTTATTCGTGACCGTCACCGTGGCCCTAGGCACCGCCGCGCCGCTTGCATCGCTCACTTGGCCGATGATCGCGCTAGTAGTTTCACCCTGGGAGAAGGTCACTTCAGGCAAGAGAAAATGAAACGACCCGACAAAAACAAATATCGAGAGAGTCGCACGCAGCATGGTGGTAGACGCAGTTCCATTCATCTGGCTGTTCGCATGATTAACCTTACTTAAGATAGGTTATTAAGGCAAGTAAATACGAGGCAACAACGCGAAATTTAATGCCTTGACAGGCTTCGATAGGGTGAATCCGCTATTGCGGTCGGATGACGGCGCATCCGGAAGTAACCGAATTTCGTTTCTCGGCGGAGCCCTCTATGGGCCCAGTTCTGTTACCCATGAACTAGCGATAATGATTCGGTCTGGCCGCGCAGCTTTTCTGCGGCCCGATTTTTTCCTGTCTTACCCCCCACCCTAAGCGTCACAACGCACTCTTTCTCCCCACCGCCATCGTCTTTCAACAGGAGGCTGATGGCGCGGTGCAGGCAGTGTGCTACGCTAATTTGGTTATGAGTACCACCCTTCCCATTCCGCTGAGCGCATCGTTAACGGCGGAGCGGCGCGAGCTGCTCTTTCCGACGCTGAGCCCGGCGCAGATCGAGCGCATCGCAGCCCATGGCAAACGAAGGCGCGTTTCAGCGGGCGAGATCCTGGTCGAGCAGGGCGATCAAAACCTTCCGTTTTTTGTCGTGATCAGCGGCGCAATCGAAATCCTGCGTCCAAATGGCAACGAGGAAGAGCTAATTACGGTGCACACCGCCGGGCAGTTTATGGGCGATGTAGGAATGCTTTCGGGCCGGCGCAGCTTGGTGCGCGCGCGGATGCGCGAGGGCGGCGAAATAGTGGAGGTCAATCACGGGTGCTTGCAGAACCTGGTGCAGAGCGATGCCGACCTCAGCGAAATCTTAATGCGTGCTTTTATTTTCCGCCGAGTCGAACTGATCGCGCGCGGCTTAGGCGATGTAGTGCTTCTCGGGTCCGGCAATTCCGCTGGGACATTGCGGATCAGAGAGTTTCTTTCCCGCAATGGACACCCATACTCGTATGTCGATCTCGACAACGATACGGGCGTTCAGGAAGTATTGGACAGGTTCCAAGTCACGGCGGCAGAGGTTCCCGTGGTCATCTGCCGGGGCAAAACGGTTCTTCGCAATCCGACGAACCGGCAAGTAGCGGACTGCCTGGGGTTCAACGAAGGAATCGACCAGCAAGAAATGCGCGACGTGATCATCGTGGGCGCAGGGCCGTCCGGGCTCTCGTCGGCGGTATACGCCGCGTCCGAGGGGCTTCGAGTGCTCGTGGTCGAAACGAACGCACCTGGGGGCCAGGCGGGTTCCAGTTCAAAAATCGAGAATTATTTGGGATTTCCGACAGGTATATCCGGACAGGAGCTTGCGGGCCGCGCCTACGCGCAGGCGCAAAAATTCGGCGCGGAAATGATGATCGCGCGGCGAGCCGTGAAGCTAAGCTGCGAACGCAAGCCCTATGCGATTGAAATTGATGGCGGCGCACGGCTTCCTGCGCGCACGATTATCATTGCGAGTGGGGCTGAGTACCGCACGCTGCCTTTGCAAAATTTGTCGAGTTTTGAGGGAGCGGGCGTCTACTATGGCGCGACGTTTATCGAGGCGCAGTTGTGCGGCAGCGAGGAAGTGATTGTCGTCGGTGGCGGCAACTCAGCGGGGCAAGCCGCGGTTTTCTTGTCACAGACCGCCAAGCATGTGCATGTGTTGATCCGGTCTGGCGCGCTTGCTGACACCATGTCTCGGTACTTGATCCGCCGTATTGAAGAAAATCCGGCAATCACCCTTCACAAGCGCACAGAAATTGCCGCCTTGGAAGGAAATGGACGGCTCGAGCGCGTGCAATGGCGGAACAATCAGACCGGGGCGTTAGAGACTCACAACATCCGGCACGTTTTCATGATGACCGGAGCTAGCCCGAACACGCGATGGCTCGAAGGATGTGTTGTTCAGGATAAGCAGGGCTTCATCAAGACTGGACCAAATTTGACGCCGGAAGATCTCGCCAGCGCACGCTGGCCGCTGGGGCGCACTCCGTATATTTTCGAGACCAGTTTGCCGGGCGTGTTTGCGGTTGGCGATGTG